>DASPOP010000244.1:0-4185 GCA_035625955.1 Steroidobacteraceae bacterium
GTCCGAGCTTGTCGTCGATGGGCTTGCCGAGCTTGCGCAGCGGCGCGATCACCCGCTCCCCGTCGGCGACCGGACCGCAGTAGCAGACATCGAGCATCACCACCCGCTGCTGATCGGGCGTTGGTACCAGATAGGCGGCCACGCCCAGCTCATCGGGCGCAGTGGCGATGAAGTCCGCATAGCCGGCCAGCACGGCGCGCGCCTGCGCGAATGGGTAGACGAGGCTGCCGCCGAAGACCGTGGGTCCCACGGCCCGCAGGCGGTATTGGAACGAGGTCACGACACCGAAGTTGCCGCCGCCGCCGCGCAAGGCCCAGAGGAGATCCGGATTCTCGGTCATGCTGGCTCTCACGAAGCGACCGTCGGCGGTAATGACGTCCGCCGCAATGAGATGGTCGCAGGCGAGTCCGTACTTGCGGGTCAGGCGGCCGAAGCCGCCGCCGAGCGTCAGACCCGCGGCGCCGGTGTCTGACACCGTACCCAGCGGCACCACCAGACCGAACGACTGGGCCTCCTGGTCGAGAGCTGCCAGCCTGACGCCCGGCTCGACGCGCGCGCTCTTCGCGAGCGGATCGATGCGGATGCCGCTCATGCGCGACAGATCGATGACGAGCCCACCGTCGCACACTGATTGACCCGAGAAGCTGTGACCGCCGCCGCGCACGGCGGTGAGGAGGTTCTGAGCCCGCGCGAACCTGACCGCCTCGATGACGTCGGCGGCTCCGTCGCAACGGGCGATCAGCGCCGGCTTGCGATCGAAGGCGCGGTTCCACAGCAGCCGGGCGCTGTCATAGCCCTCCGCTCCGGCGGCGAGCAGTGCGCCGCGCAGCCGCTTGCGCAGATCCTCGACATCTGCCGGCTTCAGCAGCAGCTGCTTGCCGTCGAGGCCGATGGCCGGGACTTCGGCGGCGGTCGCCGCGAAGAGGCGCGTGTACGGCAGGGCCGAGCCAGCCAATGCGGCCAGCCCTGCGCCGCAGAATTCGCGTCGTTTCATGACTTTCCCCCGCACGGGCGGTCTTCAATGCGCCCTTGGCCCGGAGCGTGGGGATTGTGCGCCGCGAGTGTCAATCCGAAGCTTGCTAGGGCCCGGAGAGCTCCGTCACGTAACGGTAGTAGAAGTGGTTCCAGCGGTAAAATTCGGCGACCGCGAGGCGTTCGTCGCGCCCGTGAGCACGGACATCGCCGCTTTCCACCGCGACGCCGCCGAAGGTATAAGTAGGGATCCCGGCGGCCATGGTGTACTTGGCGTCGGAGGCGGCCGGATCCATGGACGGTATGACCTTCACCCCCGGCCAGGTGGCCTCGGCGAGCTCCGTCATGGCCTTCAGGACCTCGGGCCGCAGCGGCGCCGGTGCCATGGCACGCTCGTCGGTCGCACGCTCGGAGATCGTGCCGTCGTCGGCGATGTAGCGCACCGCGATCCGCGGGTCGTTCAGCGCCTTGACGAGCAGCTGGCGGATCTCCTCCTTCGAGTGACCCGGGAAAATCCGGCAGTTCACCACCGCCTCGGCGCGCAGCGGCAGCGCGTTGTTCGCATGTCCGCCCGCGAGCCGCGTCGCCACGCACGTGGTGCGCGTGACCCAGACGTTATACGGGTCGCGCGACAAGCGTGCGATCGCCTGCGCATCGGGCGGATCCTTGAGGATCGCGCGCATGTCGTCCGCTTCCTGGCCCCGGGCCACCTCCTTCGCCATGTACTCGAAATATCCGCGGTTGACGCTGTTCAGCTCGAATGGGAACTGGAAGCGGTCGAGCCGCGTGAGCGCGCGCGCGAGCTCGTAGATCGCGTTCACATCGCGGGGCTCGGAGCTGTGGCCACCCGGTCCGGTCGCCGCCAGCTGATAGTCGGAATAGAGCTTCTCGGCGCCGATGAAGTGCGCGATCCGGGGCACGCCGTGCTCGGAGACCACCGACCAGTCGTCCTGATTGAGCGCGAACTCGGCATCGACGAGCGCGCGGTGATTCTTCAGGAGCCAGCTGACGCCGTTGCAGCAGCCGCCCTCCTCGTCCGCCGTGAAGGCCGCGATGATGTCGCGGCTCGGGTGGTAGCCCTCCTGCTTCATGCGGATGAGTGCGGCCGCCATCACCGCATCGCCATCCTTCATGTCGAGCGTGCCGCGGCCGTAGTAGAAGCCGTCCTTCTCGATGAGCTTGTAGGGATCCGTGCTCCAGTCCTCGCGCCGCGCCTCGACCACGTCGAGGTGCCCCATGAGGAGCACCGGCTTGCGCGTGCCGGTGCCGTGCAGGCGCACCACCAGGTTCTTCTTGCGCTCGTTGGGTCCGAGCAGCGTCAGGTCCGCCGGCGGGAAGCCCGCGGCGCGAAAGCGCTGCGCCAGCGCCTCCGCGGCGGTCGTGACATTGCCGGTCGAATCGCTGGTGTCGATCTCGATCAGCTGCTTGAAGATGTCGTGCGCGAGCGTGTCGTAGGCCGCATCGGGCGATGCGGCCGCAGGAGTCGCCACGCTCAGCGCCCACAGCGGCCACGCCGCAGCCAGCGCCGCCAGCGGCAGCGCCGCGAGCGCCGCGCGAGCCAGCGTGCGCATCTCAGGTCCCATCACGAGCCGGCCTCGAGCACCAGCAGGCGCACCGAGCCCGGGACGATGGACGGCCGCGGATGAGGCTGTTCCGCCGTCGCCGGCGGCGGCGGCGAGAAATCCGCCGTCACCAGGAACACGCGGTGCTTCTCGAGGTCGAGCGCCATGGTGCGCGCGCCGCGCTGCGTGGTGACCGATTCCACGACCTGCGGGCGGCCGGAGGAGCCGATGCGCACCACGCTGAGAACACCCTCCCCGCAGGAGGCGAACGCGAGGCGCGTGCCGGGATCGTAATCGGCGGCATCCACCCCCGCGCCGATCGGCGCGGTGCCGAGGATCCTGCCGGAGGCGGCATCCACGACCGCCATCACCTTGTTGCCGCACACCGGCATGAGGCGCCCATGCGCCGTATCGATCGCGAGCCCCGAGGGCTCGTCGCAGCCGGCGAGCGGCCAGGTGGACAGCACCGCGACCTTCTGCGGATCGAGCGCCGCGAGGCTGTTCCGGTCCTCGAGGTTGACGTAGACGCGGCCCTTGCCGTCGGTGGCGGCGAACTCGGGCTTGGCATCCACGGCCACCGTGCCGACGACCTCGTCGGTCTTGGCATCGATCGCGGTGACGTTGCGTCCGCGGCCGTTGAAGGTCAGCACTCGGTGGGTCGCCGGATCGTAGAGGATCGCGTCCGGGTTATCGCCCGTGACCTTGATCTCCTTGAGACGCGCGAGCGTCTTGAGATCGAACACCACGACGATGCCGGCGCGTCCCGCACTCACGAAGCCGCGGTTCAAGTCCGGGGCGAGCGCGATGCCGTGCACCCCGGGCGTATCGGCAATCTCGCCCGTGACGGTGAGCTGGTCGCCATCGACCACGAGCACGCGCGAGCCGTGGGACACGAACAGGCGGCGGCCTGCCTGATCGTAGAGCAGGTAGTCCCAGCCCTCGTCCCCGGGGAGGGAGACCTGGTGGGTGATGTGGTAGTGGGGCGCCTTGCCCGCCGCCTGTGCGGCGCCGAGCGGCACCAGGGCGAGGAGGCACAGCAGTCGCGGCAGCAGGTGTTGCATGCGGAGGTCTCCGTGGTCACTTCTGAAACGGCGCAGCCTCGTGCCGCGCGCTGCACGCCGTCAGTGAATCAGCCGTGCGCACAGGTCGAGCAGCGGACCCGGCAGCAGGCCGAGCAGCAGCACGGCGAGCGCATTCAGGCCGAGCGCGAAGCGCACCCCGGCGGATCTGGCGGTCGGCGGCAGCGACTCCGCCGGCGGATCGAAATACATGAGCTTGATCACCCGCAGATAGTAATAGGCGCCCACCACCGACATCGCCGCCGCGATCACCACCAGCCACAGGTGGTTGGTTTCCCACAGCACCTGGAAGATGCGCAGCTTCGCCCAGAAGCCCACGAACGGCGGCACGCCGGCGGTGGAGAACATGAGCACCAGCATGGCGAGCGCCAGCATGGGGTCGCGCTGATACAGGCCCTTGTAGTCGTCCAGGCGGTCGGCTTCGAAGCCCTTGCGGCTGGCGAGCAGGATGACACCGAAGGATCCGGCCGCCACCAGCACGTACACCAGCGTGTAATAGAGCGCCGCGCTGTACCCTTCCGGCGTACCGGCGACGAAGCCGAGCACGATGAAGCCGACGTTGGCGATGGTGG
>DASPOP010000245.1:0-5867 GCA_035625955.1 Steroidobacteraceae bacterium
GAAGCCCTCGGCCGTCGGCACGCCCTGTACGAACACCGGATCGCGCTCGGCATCGAAGAACGGCTCGGACACGCTGCGTGAGACTTCGCGGCCCTGCGCATCGAGCGTCACCGTCAGCAGCCGCCCGTTCTCGCACAGGGAGGATACGCGGTTGGGGCCTGAGGGGATGACCAGCACGCAGCCGGCGGTGTCGATCTCACCCAGCACGGTCTTCTTGACCGGATCCAGCACGCCGAAGCTCGCCGCCGGTGTCACGTACGAGACGTACAGCAGCCGTGCGTCGCTGCTGTAGGCGAGGTTGAATATGGTGGGCAGGGTCTGCGCGCGCTTCGGTGGCAGCACGACCTCACCAGTCACGGCGAGGGTCCGGTTGTCGGTGAACTCGACCAGATCCGTACGTGCGCCGCGGCTGCCGCGCGCGAAGTAAGTGGTGCCGACGACCGTGGTCGCACCATCGGGCGAGAGGTTGAAGCTCGAATAATAGCCGGCGTCGATCTGTCCAAGCCGGCGGTACGTGTCGCCGTCGAACAGATGTACGCGCATGTCGGTCTCGTTGTCGAAGGCGTCATCGAATACGTAGACCCAGTGCGCGCCGCGTGCCGGCAGCTTCTCGACGGTAAGATGCTCGGCGGGCAGCGGCGGCGGGAGCGCTGCGGGCGTGCTCGGCGTGACGCATGCGGCGCTGCTCAGCACCAGGCCGAGCGCCGCTGCCCAACGCGGAAAGTACTGCATGCGCCACCCCCTGAGAGACGGATCCCGACGCAGCGGTGAAGTCTGGCATACCGCCGCGCACGGCGGAAGCTGCGCCGCGGCGCGCGGCCCGCTCGTTTGACCGGCGCAGCGCGCTGACTATAGAGTCGCCGGCGCCGACCGCAGGCACGAAATCCGATAATCGGTCACCGCTGAGGAGAGGGGCGATGCCGGCTGCGCCGTCGCAGTCGCTGTGGTCCGCAACCGCGGCCGCAGCTCCCGCAGTCGCGCCACTCGCGCGCGCGCAGCGCGTCGATGTCGCGATCGTCGGCGCCGGCTACACCGGCCTGTCGGCGGCGCTGCACCTGGCGGGCGCGGGGCGCGCAGTGCTGGTGCTCGAGGCCAAGGGGCTCGGTGAGCGCGCCTCGGGCTTGAACGGCGGGCAGGTCAATCCGGGGTTGAAGGCCGATCCGGATGAGCTCGAGGAGTTGTTGGGCGCCGAGCGCGGCGTACGGCTGGTGGCGAGCGTCGGCGCCGCACCCGACGTAGTGTTCGAGCTCATCGCCCGCTGCGCGATCGACTGCGATGCGATCCGCACCGGCTGGATCCAGCCGGCGACCTCCGAGGCAGCGCTGGCGGAGCTCGCGGCAAGGGTCGAGCAGTGGCGGCGGCGCGGCTCGGCAGTCGAGCTGCTGAGCGCGCGCGAGGTGGGGGTGCTCACCGGATCGGCGCGCTATTGCGGCGGGCTGCTCGATCGTCGTGGCGGAAACCTGCAGCCCCTGTCCTACGTGCGTGGTCTGGCCCGTGCGGTCGTACGCGCCGGCGGACAGATCTGCGTGCACAGCCCGGCGCTGCATCTGCGCCGCGCGGCGCGCGAATGGCAGATCGAGACGCCGTACGGGGCGGTCACTGCTGCCACCGTGATCGTTGCAACCAACGCCTACAGTGGTTCCCTGGTCGGCGTGCTGCGGCGGAGCATCATCACGGTGCCGTCGTTTCAGGTGGCGACCGTGCCGCTCACGACCGCGCAGCGCGCGCAGATACTGCCCGGGAGGCAGGCGGCATCCGACACCTGGCATCTGCTGCGCTACTTTCGTCTCGACGCCAGCGGACGCCTGGTGCTCGGCGCGCGCGGTACGTTCGGACGAGTCCCGGGGCCGCGATCCTGCCGGCATCACTACCGCGCCGTGCTCGACATCTACCCGCACCTTGCGGGCGTCGCGTTCGAGTATCACTGGGGAGGCCTGGTCGCGATGACGCGTGACCATCTGCCGCACCTGCACGAGCTCGCGCCGGGGCTGCTCGCCGGCCTCGGCTACAATGGCCGCGGAGTCGCGATGGCGACGCTGATGGGCCGGCTCCTGGCGCAGCGCACGCTGGGGATGTCCGACGCAGAGCTCGCCTTTCCGGTCACGCCGGTGCGGCCGATTCCGTTCCACCGCGCGAGCCGCCTCGGGGCGCGGGCGGCGATTCAGTATCTGCGGGCGGTCGATGGCCTCGCCCGCATGCGCTCGAGGCTGCGGGGGGGACATACTTGGACCTGACCAAAGCGGTAGTAGCGGCACTCGTCCTGGTCAACATCGCGTTCGTCGTCGGCTGGCTGGCGGCGCGGCGGCGTCACGGACTGCGCGGCCGGCCTCAGCTGCCGGACGTGGGCATCGGTGCTCTCACCACCTTCCTCGATACGCTCGGGATCGGATCGTTCGCGCCGACGACCGCGCTGCTCAAATTTCGCGGCAAGGTAGCGGACGAGCTGATCCCCGGCACACTCAACGTGGGTCTGAACGCCGCCGCCTTGGTCGAGACGCTTCTGCTGATCGGGCTGGTGGAGGTGCAGCCGGCGCTGCTCGCTGCGATGGTGGGCAGCTCCGCGGCGGGGGCGTGGCTGGGAGCGGGAGTGGTCAGCCGCATGCCGCGCCGCTCGATTCAGCTCTTCATGGGCGTCGCGCTGCTCCTGGCAGCGAGCTTCTTCGCCATGAGCAACCTCGGCGCTTTCCCGGCCGGCGGCACGGCCCTCGGTCTCGCCGGCTGGAAGTTTCCCTTCGCGGTCTTCGTCAGTTTCGTGCTCGGGGCCCTGATGTGCGTCGGCATCGGCAACTACGCCCCGCTCACGATCCTCCTTGCGCTGCTCGGCATGGCACCGATCGGGGCGTACCCGATCATGATGGCGAGCGACGGCCTGCTGCAGCCGGTGGCGAGCCTCGGATTCTTTCGCTCCGGCCGCTTCTCGCACGTTGCTTCGCTTGGGCTGACCGCCGGGAGCTTCATCGGCGTGCCTTTGGCGTACAGCATCATCAAGTACGTCCTCGCGAGGCCCGACGGAATCAGGCTGATCCGCTGGCTGGTAACCTTCGTGGTCATCTACGCCGCGATGTCGATGCTGCGCTCTGCGCGCCGGGAGCGCGCTGCGGCGCGCGCCGCGGCTGCCGTGAGCCACTGACGGCCGCTGCACAGGCAGAACGGCGCGGAATCCGTTGCGCACCGGATCCCGGCCGACGGGCGCGTTAGGGGTGACGCCCGGTTTTCAACCCACTGCCCAGCCCAGGCGCACGGCCGCGAGAAAGTGCCCCGAGACCGGCCGGTGCGTGGCGCTCGGCGCATGGCGGGTGCACTGAGCGAGCGCCGTGGCGACGACCGGGCGGGCGGCATATACGGCGCCCGCAACGACCAGGCCGAAGGCCACATTGATGAGCAGGGATCCGAAGATCGCCCAGCTCGTGAGCCTCATGTTGACCTCCCAGCGGTGACTGCCGTTGGTATGAGACACCCGCGGGCGTTTTGGTTTGAAGCCAACCCGGACGGATTCGTCCTGGCAGCCAACGGATTCGTCCCCGAGGCGCCGGAGCGCTTGGGGGCCACGCCCGGTGTTACGATCGTGTTGCGGGGCCCGGTCAGGGCGCGGGCCGGGAACGCGGATAACGCCGATGTCCAAGCTGCACGAAGTGGAGATTCACCGCCTGCGCCCGACCCAGGTCACGGTCGGCATGATCGAGGTCCACGACAAGCGCCAGATGCTCGAGTCATTGAAGAAGCACGAGCAGAAGGCGTTCCTCCTGGACCACCCGATACCGGCGGTATGGGGCCCGGACGGCAAGCTGTACATCACCGATCACCACCACCTGGGACGTGCCGCCAAGGAGGCCGGCATCGACACGGGATTTTTCCTGGTGGAGGACGATTTCTCCAAGGTCCCGATCGCCCAGTTCTGGCCGAAGATGAGCGCGGCCAGATGGGCCCATCCGATCGATCAGAAGGGCCAGCCGTGCTCGTTCGAGAAGATTCCCGATCACCTCGAGAAGCTCGTCGACGATCCCTACCGCTCGCTCGCCGGCTACGTGCGCGAGGCGGGCGGCTATGACAAGACGCCGACCGCGTTTGCAGAGTTTCAATGGGCCGACTTCTTCCGTCCGCGGGTGGCGATCGGAGCGACGCGCGCGGATTTCCTGAGCGCCGTGGCCGCCGCCCTCAAGCTCGCCGCTTCTCCCGAGGCGGCGCAGTTGCCGGGTTACAAGAAGCCGCAGACCTGAAGGCGCGGCGCGCGCAGACCGCCTCCCGCCACATCGAGCCGGGGCACGTGAGTCATGGACTCACGAGCACGGAGAATACGACCAGGCTGCCCCAAACGAGCAAGCCGATCGTTGCCAGGTCCGCTGTCAAATCAAGCCAGATCCATTCCGAGGCCTTCTCACACAAAGCCGTGTACCAGTTTCGCGTAGGCGGGGGCGAGTGTCGCGCATAGACACCCCATTCCACGTACTTGTTGATGAGCGTGATGGCGACCTGGAAAGCGATGGCCAACGCAAAAATCTCGGCGACCTTCGCAGCAGCGTTATGATCGACGAGCTTGGTCAGCGCTGAATCGTGAGTGAACAGGAAAGCGGGGACGCCAACGCTGTATGCCCCAAGCCATGCTCTCAGCAGGTTGGTGGCGCTGTTATACGAGCCGAGAAAATCTCGAGCCTGGTCAGTTTGGTCGGACTGCTTGGTCATCGCGAACCAGCGTACTGACGAATCGTGTCACGCAACACGGCCATCCTACCGCGCTCCGCCGGTCGAGGGGGCGTAGAATGAACCTAAGTCCCTGAGTTGATTGGTGCGGAGAGGTGGCAGAGCGGTTGATTGCACCGGTCTTGAAAACCGGAGGCTGCGCAAGCGGCTCGTGGGTTCGAATCCCACCCTCTCCGCCATGACCGCGTCCCTGGATCTCCAGGAGCCCGGAGCTCCAGGACCCCGGGGAGCACCGGGAACCCGGAGCCCCAGGACCCCTGGAGCTCCACGACCTGCAGCAGCGCTCCTCTGGTGGTCAGAGGGCTACGCGGTCACTTCGCCGCAACTTGTGCAGGAATCTCGATTCCCTGCGCTGCCGCTTCCTTGAGCGAATGGGTCTGCAGGTAGAGCTGCGTCACGAGCGGCGTCTTCGCGATGCGCACGGCATTCCCGAGCGCTTTCTCGATGCAGTACCTGGGATTCTCGAGAGGTACGAGATCAACCCGCGTGCCGCGCGTGCAGGCCACCCACGCCGCATTCCGCAGGCGGGTATAGAACGTCTGCGCGTCGTCCGGCTTGCTCAGGTCGAGTCCCTGGGTGCTGACGGGAATGGCGATAGTGACGTTGTGATCCTTGGCTGCGACATTGCCGGTCAGACAAGTGCAGGCGAGGGCGGCGGCGCCAAGCAGGGACCAGCCACCCGTGAAGCGTGTCGTTGTGCCCATGTGAACCTCCAGTGAGTCTGCGTTGCTCGGGACGCAGGGTGCGATTTCCCGATTCATTGACAACGAGTGTGCGGGCCGGGAAATGGACACCCCTGAATCGGGCGGCCGCAGATCATGGTTGCCAAATGGCGCCGGCGGCACTCATATAGTGGAAGGGGAGGTGGATTCCGCCGCTTATGTCCGCAGTCGAGCCGAAACCGCCGCTGGTGGAGCGCCTGTTTGCCGAGCACGGGGGTGCTCTGCAGGCCTTTTTCCGGCGCCGCATCCGCAGTAAGGCCGACGCTCCGGACCTGGCGCAGGAGGTATACCTGCGGATGCTGCGCGTCAGCGACCAGGATGCGATTCGCAATCCCGTGCACTACCTCTATACGGTCGCGAACAACCTGGTGAAGGAGCACGCGGTGCTCGACCGCCGGCGCTCGGGCAGCGTCGACATCGACGAGGTGGGATCCCACGAGCAGCTCG
>DASPOP010000246.1:0-4585 GCA_035625955.1 Steroidobacteraceae bacterium
TATCTGATCGCGTCGTCACCGAATACGGCGCTGCCCGCGAAATCGAAGCTGCTGACCAGAATGCGCTCGGCATTGTTGAGCGTCGTAGCCGGGGCGACGCAGAAGCCGCGCGCCACCACGCGGTACTTGCGCGGCGTCCCCGCTGCGCGCAGGCGTTGCTGATTGAGCGTATCCACGGTGCAGTGGTCGTCGCCGCGGGTGGTGTAGAGGCGCTGCGCGCCCTCGACGATCACGGTGAGGTTGGTCGGCAGCGTGTGGCCGCCGCGCCCCTCGCGCGCCGCGCTCACGCCGAACACCATGCGCAGCCGCCGCCCGTCGGCGCGCTTCGGGCCCAGGAAGCTCATGCGGATGCCGCTGCCGTCCGGCCGCGGCCCGCCGTCGCATTCGAGCTCGGCGTTACGCCAGCTGATGTCGAGGTTGAGCGCGCCGCGGATGCGCGCCTTGAGATAGCCGTTGCCGGTCGGCAGACAGCCGGGGGGCGCAGCCGCCGGTGGGTTCGCCGGCGGCGGAACGCTCGCGGGCGGCATGACGATCGGTGGCGCAGCACTCGCCGGCGCCGGCACTGCAGCGCAGGGGAGCGCGGCGGCGAGGCCCAGGGCGCAGATGATTACTCGAGTGAGGCGCGGCATCCCGCGCAGTTTATCTCACGCCCCTGGCACCACGAGGAGCGCCTTGGCGAGGTGGGCGTGCCCGCGCCCGATCGCGCGCGCAGCGTGCATGAGGAGGGTGACGATCAGCACGCCGATGGCGCCGAGGATCAGTGCCGCAAGCATCGAGTGGTCGGAGAGCGCCCAGCCGCCGACGTGCACACCGTCCGAGAACGTGGCATCCGCGTCCCATCCCAGCCACCTCGCGAATACCAGCAGGGGCATGGACGTGAATGCCAGGCCGACGGCGAGTCCGGTCACCGTGACCGTGAAGTACACGATACCGAGCGGCAGCATCAGGAGCATGTAGAGGAGCGTCGTCCAGGTACGCACGTCCTTCAGCATCTCGCCGATGCGCGTCAGCCAGCCGGCCGGCGGACCCGGGTGCACGGGGCGGCGCGGCATGCGTTCGCCGGTCACCGCCTCGAGGAGGCGCCCCTCGCCGAGGGCGATGACGCGCGTGATGCCGATGAAGGCGAGGAAGAACGGGATGCCGATGATGAGGAGACCTAAGCCGAACGACAGCGACAGGCCCGTGACCACGATCGTGAAGTACACGATCCCGGTAGCGAGCGCGAGCAGCATATAAAAGATGGACGTGTAGGCGCGCGGATCGAGGTACACGCCGAAAAAGCGCTTCCAGCCGCTCGCGCTCGCCGCCGCGGGCAGCGGTGTTTTCAACGCGGCTTTCACCTTGGCCTCGGTGTCGCGGTAGGCCGCGGCGACTTCGTCAGGCGCGCCGTAGGTGCTGGCGATGAGCTCGAGCACGTCGGCTTCCGACTTGTCCGGGTGAGCGGCGACCTCGGCGCGCAGGTACTCCTCCGAGTCGTAGAGCGCGTCCTGGATCAGCGCCGGGTCCTGGCCCTCGAGCGCGGCGCGCAGCTGTTTGAGATATTCATCGATCGAGCGGGGGGCGTGGGCACTCATGATTCGGTTCCTTCAATGAATCGGTCGACGAAGCCGCGCGTCTGGCGCCAGATGCCGCTCCACTGCGAAAGGAGCGAGCGTCCCTCGTCGGTGATGCGGTAGTAACGCCGCGGCGGGCCGGAGTAGGAGGGCACGACGCGGCTGGTGAGCAGTCCGCCCGCGGCGAGCGTGCGTAGCACCGGGTAGATGGTGCCCTCCTTGAAGAGCGCCTCACCCTCGTTGGCCTTCTGCAGCCGCTTGGCGATTTCGTAGCCATAGAGGTCCTCGGAGCTGCGGTCGAGCACGGCGAGCAGCACGAGGGCCACGAGACCTGCATTGAGGTCTTTCTGAAACTTGCGTGCCTGGCTATCGTCCATTTGCTAGTACTATGAACTATGTAGTACTATCTGTCAACTAATACTGTGACCCTTACTGTGCTTTGCAACATAAGATCCGGCCTTGGCATACGTATCCACAAGTCCGCACAGCAGTTCGCGGAGCCGGGTTCGGGTGGTGTGCTGCTAGACTTTGGACTGAACTGAAGCTCAAGGCCGGTGATGAGAAATTCGCTCCTAGAAGTCACTCCGGTCATTCCCCCGAATCTCTCGCGGCTTCCCGAGCTGGCTGGCAACCTTTTCTTCAGCTGGCACCGGCCCATCCGCGCGCTGTTCGAGGATCTCGATCCCGAGCTCTGGAAGCAGACCAACGGCAACCCGCGGCTGATGATCCGCTGCGTCGCTCAGTCCGCGCTCGAGCGTGCGGCAGGCGATGGCGGCTATCTCGAGCGCTACCGTGAGGCGCTCGAGCTCCTCGAGGCCTACGTTCGGGTGAGCGCTCCGGGCGCGGATGAGCCGCTGATTGCGTACTTCTGCGCCGAGTACGGCTTTCACGAGAGCTTTCCGATCTACTCGGGCGGTCTCGGCGTGCTCGCCGCGGACTACTGCAAGGCGGCGAGCGACGAGCGCGCCAACTTCGTCGCGGTGGGACTGCTCTACGAGCAGGGCTATTTCACCCAGACGGTCGATAACGACGGCAACCAGCAGGCGGAGTACCGCGAGCGCGACCCGCGCGATCTGCCGGTCGAGCCGGTGCGCAACGCGGCAGCCGAATGGCTCAAGGTGAGCGTGCGCATTGCCGGGCGCGACGTCGTGGCGCGCGCGTGGAAAGCTCAGGCCGGGCGTGCGCCCGTCTACCTGCTCGATACCAACTGTCCGGAGAACGCGCCCTCGGACCGCGACATCACTCACCGCCTCTACGGCGGCGACGATTCGACGCGCATCCGCCAGGAGATGATCCTCGGCATCGGCGGTGTGCGGCTGCTGCGCTCGCTCGGGCTCGCGCCGGCCGTGTGGCATCTGAACGAAGGGCACGCGGCGTTCCTGATTCTCGAGCTGTTGCGCGAGCATCTCGGCTCCGGGCTGTCGTTCAACGCCGCGCTCGAGGCGGTGGCGGCCGATTGCGTCTTCACGACGCACACGCCGGTGGCCGCCGGGCATGACGCTTTCGGCCACGATCTGGTGGCGGCGCACTTCGGGGATTTCATCCGCGAGCTCGGCATACCGCTCGAGCGTTTCCTCGATCTCGCGCGCGCCCCGTCGGTGCCCCATCTCTTCAACATGACGCGCCTGGCGCTCAACGGCGCGCGCCACGTGAACGGCGTCAGCCGCATTCACGGCGGGGTTTCGGCGCGGCTGTGCGCGGACGAGTGGCCGGAGGTGCGTCCGGAGGACAATCCGGTCGGCTACATCACCAACGGCGTGCACGTGCCGACCTTCCTGCATCAGCGCTGGACGACCTTCTTCGATCGCGAGCTCGGCGCCGAGTGGCGCGACCGGCTGCGCGACACCGACTTCTGGAACGCTCTCGAGCGCATACCGGACGAGCGCTATTGGGCGACCGCGCAGGACGTGAAGTCGCGCATGCTCGCCAACGTGCGCGAGCGGCTGCAGCGCGAGTACGAGCGCAAGGGCCTGTCGCCGGCGCAGCTGCGCCACGTGACGCGTTTCCTCGATCCCCAGCGCCCCGGGGTGCTGACCATCGGCTTCGCGCGGCGCTTCGCCACCTACAAGCGCGCGACGCTGCTGATGCACGACCGCGCGCGCCTGGCGCGTCTGCTCAACAACCCGGAACGTCCGCTGGTGCTGCTGTTCGCCGGCAAGGCGCATCCGGCGGACGAGCCGGCGAAGCACGTGCTGCGCGAGATCCGCCAGCTGATGATGACCCCGGAGTTCCTCGGGCGGGTGGTGTTCCTCGAGGACTACGACCTGCAGCTCGCGCGCAGTCTGGTGAGCGGTGTCGACATCTGGCTCAACAACCCGATCGCCCCGCTGGAAGCGAGCGGCACCTCGGGGATGAAGGCGGCGATCAATGGGCGGCTCAACCTCTCCATCCTCGACGGCTGGTGGGCCGAAGGCTGGATGCAGGACAACGGCTGGGGCATTCCTCCGGCAAACGTGGCCGATCCCGAGCGGCGCGACGTGCTCGAGGCCGACCTGATCCTCGACACGATCGCCGAGGAGGCGATGCCGCTCTACTACGACAAGACTTTCCCCGCCTGTCCGCCCGAGTGGGTGCGGCGCAGCAAGCGCGCCATGATGACCGTGATTCCGCGCTTCAACATGCGCCGGGTGCTGTTCGACTACACGCGCGGGCTCTACAGGCCCGCGGTCGCTCAGTACCGGCGGCTCGCGGCCGATGGCTTCACGGGCGCGCGCACGCTCGCCGACTGGAAGCAGCGCGTGCGGGCCGCCTGGCCCAGGGTGAGCCTCAAGCTCCTCAGCGACTCGACGCGCGACCTGCCGCGCGGCGAGCGCTTGCGCCTCTCGGTAGCCGTGGCGCTCAACGGGCTCGCCCCCGCCGACGTGCGGGTCGAGTTCCTCGCCCGGCGGCTGCTGCCGCAGGCCGAGCGCACGCCACCCGCGCTGTGCTCGTACGCCCAGCCGGCCCGCGACGGAATCTGGCGCGCGGCGCTCGAGGCGGCCGACGACACCGACCAGGCCGGCGAGACGCTGTTCGCGCTGGATGCCGAGCCG
>DASPOP010000247.1:0-12330 GCA_035625955.1 Steroidobacteraceae bacterium
CTCGCCCGCCATGCGCCGGCTGACGGCGAGCCGCGCCGCGCAGCCGCGCAGGCGCACGAAGTACTGCCCGTCGGCGCTGCGCTCGATGCGCTCGAGGTGTTTGACCGCGACCAGCGCGTTGCGGTGCACGCGCACGAAGGCCGCGCCGAACTCGCCCTCGAGCAGCCGCAGCGAGTCCTCGATCAGATCCTCGCCCTTCACGTGGGCCACGGTGGTGTATTTGCGGTCGGCGAGGAAGTACTGCACCTCCTCGATCGGGATGAGCTTCAGGCCCTCGCGCGAGCGCGCGGCGATGTGGGTGCGGCGCGCCTCGGCGCCCGCGGCCGCGAGCTTCTGCAGCTGCGCGCGCGTCAGGCGCCCGGCGCGGGTGAGTGCGGCCGCGAGCTGCTCCTTGCGCACCGGCTTCAGCAGATACCCGACCGCGTGCGCCTCGAAGGCCTCGACCGCGTACTCATCGTAGGCGGTAGTGAAGATCACCGCCGGCGGCTCCTCCAGCACGTTCAGGTGGCGCGCGGCCTCGAGCCCGTCCATGCCCGGCATGCGCACGTCGAGCAGCACGATGTCGGGGGACAGGTCGTGCGTGAGCGCCAGCGCCTCCGCGCCGCTCACCGCCTCGCCGACTACGGCGACCTCGGGGATCTCGCCGAGGAGGCTGCGCAGCCGCTCGCGGGCCGGCGGCTCGTCGTCGACGATGAGCACCTTGAGGCGGACCGCGCTCACGTCAGGTCAGCCGCGGGCGGCGCGGACGGGGGCGGCGACTGCCGCTCGATGAGCGGGAAGCGCAGCGTGACGATGTACTCCCCGTCGAAGACGCCGGATTTCATCAGCGCGCGCTCGCCGTACATGAGCTCGAGCCGCTCGCGGATGTTGGCGAGCGCCAGGCGGTTGCCGTCGCGCTGCTGCGGACCCGCGCCGAGCGGGTTGCGCACCACGATGGTGATCAGCCCGCCGCTCATCTCACCGGTGATGGTCACGCGGCCGCCGTCGGGGCGCGGCTCGATGCCATGGTAGATGGCGTTCTCGAGCAGCGGCTGGATCATGAGGCCGGGCACCAGCGCCTTGCCGGGGAGCGAGTCGGTCTTCCATTCGACCTCGAGCCGCTTGCCGAGGCGCAGCTGCTCCATGCGCTGGTAGGTGCGCGCCACTTCGAGCTCCTCGGCCAGCGTGATGGTGTTGTGCTTGTCGCTCAAGGTCGCGCGGAACAGGTCGGCCAGGTCCTGCACCGCGCTCTCGGCGCGCGGCGGGTCGCTGCGGGTGAGCGCGGCGATCGTGTTCATGCTGTTGAAGAGGAAGTGCGGGCGGATGCGGGCCTGCAGCGCGTGCACGCGGGCCGCGGCGCGCAGCTCGACGCTGTGGCGCCACTCGTGCGCGACGTAGAAATAGCGCAGCGCCAGCCCGGTGACCACCAGCCCGATCCAGACGTTGCCCAGCGCGAAGCTCACGGGCTCCCTGGGAAAGAGCGCGGTGCCGCCGGTATCGACCACCAGGTGCGTGCGGCCGATGAGCCAAGCGCAGGTGGAGATCAGCGCCACCAGGGCCGCGATCAGTGCCAGCACCGCCGCGGAGCTCGCCGCGACGCTCATGCCGCTCAGCGCCCGGCGCAGCACGCACAGCAGGCCCGCCCCCGCCAGCCCGATCCACAGGAGGAACAGCGAGGTGCGCACCAGGTCGGTCCAGAAGTCGACCACGATGCTCTGCCGCGCCAGCGTCAGCACGATGGCGGTGAGCTCCACGATCAGGACGATGGCGAGCGTGGTGCGCGAGGTGCAGAAATCCGGGAGATAGAGCGAGCGCTGATCGCCTTCGGTCGCGTTCATGGAGTATGCGGCGGGGGACGCGGGGGCGGAGCGCCCATGATGTTGGTGCGCTCGAACAGCTCCTCCTTGAGGCGGAAGGCGGCGGAGATGTCCTCGTCGCCGTAGCCGCGCGCCACCAGCTCGGCGTACTCGGCCAGCATGCGCTCCACCACCCCGAGCTCGACGCCGAAGCGCGCCGCCATGTCGTGGCAGATGCGCAGGTCCTTCTGGTGCAGACGCACGCGAAAGCCCGCCGGATAGGCGCCTTTGGCCATGTTGGGAGCGCGATGCACGAAGTACCAGGAGGAGCCCGCGCCCTTGCCGAGGGTGTCGATCAGGATCGGCAGCGGCAGCCCCTGGGCGCGCGCGAACGCCATCGCTTCCGCGACCGCCTCGATGATGCCGGCGCACATGATCTGATTGGTGGCCTTGGCGGCCTCGCCGCTGCCCACCGGGCCGAACAGGCTGATGGTCTTGCCGAGCGCCTCCAGCACCGGCCGGGCGCGCTCGAAGGCGGCCGGAGCGCCGCCCACCATGATGGCGAGCGTGCCGTCGCGCGCGCCCTCGACGCCGCCGCTCACGGGGCAGTCGAGAAACTCCACGCCCTTGCCTTCGAGCAGCTCGGCGGCCTGGCGCGCGGTCTCGCTGCTCACGGTGGAGCAGTCGAGCATCAGGCTCCCGGACTTGAATCCGGGCGCCAGTCCGCGCGCCACCTCGAGCACGTCCGCATCCGCCGAGACGCAGGAGACCACCACGTCGACCTGCCCGGCCAGCTCGGCGAGCGTTGCGGGAGCGGCCACGCGCAGCTCGGCGGCGAGCGCGGTCGCTTTGGCGGGGGTGCGGTTCCAGACCGCGGTGAGCATTCCCTGCCGGTGAAGGTTGCGCGCCATACCTGAGCCCATGGCGCCGAGTCCGACGAAGCCTGCGCGCATGCAACGCACCTCGTGCGGCCGGTCTGGCCGCGGAGCGCCACTATAGAGCGAAAGCGAGGGCGCAAGGAATCGCCGCCGCACGGGACGGCGAAGACAACACGGTCAGCTTGAAGAGACGCGCAACGCTCGCGGGCGAGCCGCTTACTGCGAGGTCGCCAGTGCGGGGTTGACCTTCGGCTCCGGGATCGGCTGCGGCTCGGCAACCGGCTGGTCGGCCTTCCACTGCGGCACGTTGCCGCAGGCCTGTTGAACGTCCTTGCGCGCCTGCTCGCGGTAGGCATCGGCGTCGGCATCCGACATGTACTGCCGCTCGCCGTCCTTGCCTTCCTTGTACACGCGGCGCGATGCGATCGCCTTCATGTAGCGGTCCTTCGCCCAGGTGCACTGCGTGTCGCGCGCCTTGGCGACGTCCTGCTGCACGGCCCGGGCGTTTTCCTGATTGGCCATCTGCTCGTTGACCCGGCTGGCGGCACTCGCCGTGGAGGGTGCGGCGCCCGACTCGGGATGCGGCCGGACGGTGGTCTTGATGACCACGCTTCCCGGCATCCACTCGTCGCTGTAATGCACGACCCCCTGGTCATCGACCCAGCGGAACACGTCGGCGCGGGCCAGGGTGCACGCTCCGGCGAGAATCAGGGCCATGATCGGTACCAGTCGCAACATAAGAAGCCTCCGCCGGGCCAGTATGGCGGCTCGAAGGCCCTGCGACCCTTGAACTCCGTCACATGGCCCGGGGCTTACTGCCGCTCCCGGTCACACCATACAAAGGCCGGGCCGGTAGCGGCAAGCGCAGCCGGCAAAAACCACGCTTTTTGCCGGCGGCCCACGGAGTAATGTCCGCCAAAATCGCTTCCTGCGATTTTGGCCCCTAATCTAGAGGTCGTAAGCCCGCTCACCGTGCGAGGTGATATCGAGCCCCTCGCGCTCTTCTTCCTCGGGGACCCGCAACCCCATCACGAGCTTCACGACGTAGAAGGCGGCGAAGGCCACGACTGCGGTCCACACCAGCACCAGGCACACCGCCTTCAGCTGGATGAAGAACTGCGCGGCGACACCTGGGTAGCCGGTCGTGCCCTTGACCCAGTCGACCGTGGAGCCGGGCCCGCCGAGGGCGGGCGCGTTGAAGATGCCGGTCATGAGCGCGCCGAAGACGCCGCCCACGGCGTGCACGCCGAAGACATCGAGCGAGTCGTCCGCCTTGATGAGGCGCTTCAGTCCCGTGACGCCCCACAGGCACACGACGCCGACGCCGAGGCCGATGACGAAGGCGCCGGGAATGCCGACATTGCCCGCGGCCGGCGTGATCGCCACCAGCCCGGCGACGGCACCGGACGCCGCGCCCAGCATCGAGGGCTTGCCCTTCACCAGCCACTCGGCCGTCATCCAGGAGAGCACCGCGCAGGCGGTCGCGAGGTAGGTGTTCATGAAGGCGAGCGCGGCCGAGCCGTTGGCCTCGAGCGCCGAGCCGGCATTGAAGCCGAACCAGCCGAACCAGAGGAGCGAGGCTCCCACCATCGTGAGTGTCAGGTTGTGCGGGGCCATCGGCTCGCGGCCGAAGCCGACGCGCTTGCCGAGCACGAAAGCGCCGACCAGCCCGGCGACGCCGGCGTTGATGTGCACGACCGTGCCGCCGGCAAAATCCAGCGCGCCCCATTGCCAGATGAGTCCGCCGGTGGCGCTCACTGCATCGGCCGTGGCGGCCGAGGTGTAGGCATCCGGCCCCGGCCAGTACCAGACCATGTGCGCGACGGGCAGGTAGGCAAAGGTGAACCACAGCACCAGGAACAGCAGCACCGCGGAGAACTTGATGCGCTCGACGATGGAGCCGAGGATCAGACAGCAGGTGATGGCGGCGAAGGTGGCCTGGAACGCGACGTAAACGAGTTCATAGAGCGGCGTGCCGCGGCTGAAGGTCGCGGCCATCGAGAACTCTCCGGTGGAGGAGTTGAAGGTGCCCGCGAGGAACACGCGGCTGAAGCCCCCGATGATGGCGTTGCCCTGCGTGAAGGCGAGCGAGTAGCCGTAGATGCACCACAGGACCGTGATCAGCGAGAAGCCGACGAACACCTGCATGAGCACCGACAGCATGTTCTTGGTGCGCACCAGGCCGCCATAGAACAGCGCCAGCGCCGGCACCGACATCATCAGCACGAACGCGGTCGAGGTGAGCATCCACGCCGTGTCGCCCTTGTTGGGCACGGGGGCGTCGGCCAGGGCGAGGGCGGGCGCGAGCGCCAGCGCGAGGCCGAGCAGCGCGGCCCTCGGACGTTGCGGAATTCGGGTCGCATTCGCTCGAGTCGGCGGCATAGTGTCTCCGGAGTGTGTGCGGGCCGGCCGGGCGTTTCGCGCCGATCGCACCGCTAAATAGATCCTGCGCGCGCGCACGCGGGCGCGTAAGCTCTGGCTCTGCGCGCGAGTGGTGCAGCTTCCGTGCCAGCAAGCAGCGGGGGCGTGATTTCCGCGTCTTGCGCATCTGTAGGGCGCGGCGCTGCACTGTTTTGGGGCTTGAGCGGGCGCGCGCGCCTCAAAGCGGGGCAGGGTCGGCAGACAGGGAGTTTTCATGGAGTCACTGCGGATCGATGAGCTGGCGCGGCGTCTGCTCGAGCAGGTGCCACCGGCGCTGCGCGCCGTGCAACAGGACCTCGAGATGAGCTTCCGCGCGGTTCTGCGCGAGCGCCTGGCCAGGCTCGACCTCGTCACGCGCGATGAGTTCGACGCGCAGACCCGCGTGCTGGAGCGCACGCGCGCACGGCTCGAGGCGCTCGAGGCGCGGCTCGCCGCCATGGAAGGCACGTCGGAATTCGGGCCCCAGCGTCCTGACGTGTAGCGCCGCGCGGGCGGCCCGGGCTGCAGGCAGGTGCATGGCCGTTGCGCGGGTCGCTTGCCGGGCGCAAGTCGGCCTGAGCGCGCCGCTGGTACACGTCGAGGTGAGCCTCGCGAGCGGATTGCCGACGTTCTCGATCGTCGGCCTGCCGGCCATGGTGGTGCGCGAGGCCAAGGAGCGGGTGCGCGCGGCGCTGCTCAACTCGCAGTTCGAATTTCCCGCGGGCCGCATCACGGTAAATCTGGCGCCGGCGGACCTGCCGAAGGAAGGGGGCCGCTTCGACCTGCCGATCGCCTTAGGTCTGCTGCTCGCCTCACGGCAGCTGAGGAGCGCTGCGTGCGGCGAGCGCGCGCCGCTGCTGCGTGAGTACTACGGGGAGCTCGGCCTCACGGGGGAGCTGAAGGCGGTGCGCGGCCTCCTGCCGGCCGCCGCAGAAGCCCGCCGTGCGGGACACGAGCTCATCGTGCCGCGCGCGAATGCGGCCGAGGCCTGCGCCGTAGCACCGGACCTGGTGCGCGCGGCGGATCACCTGCTCGAGGTCTGTGCGCACGTCGCCGGGACGAGGACACTCGCTGCCGGCCGCTTGCCCCACGCCGCGCACATGCGGCCGCCGGCTACCGCCCGCGCCCGGCCCGATCTTGCCGACGTGCGCGGACAGCTCCAGGCCAAGCGCGCGCTCACGATCGCGGCCGCGGGCGGCCACAGTCTTCTCATGCTGGGTCCGCCGGGATGCGGCAAGAGCATGCTGGCGCAACGCCTGCCGGGATTGCTGCCGCCGCTCTCGGCCGCCGAGGCCCTCGAAGTGGCCGCGATCGCTTCGGTGAGCGCCGCGGGGTTTCGCCAGGAATCGCTCAACGAGCGGCCGTTCCGCGCGCCGCACCACTCGAGCAGCGGGCCCGCGCTGGTCGGTGGGGGAGCGCGGGCACGGCCCGGCGAGATCAGCCTCGCCCATCACGGCGTGCTGTTCCTCGACGAGCTGCCGGAGTTCGCGCGTCCCGTTCTCGAAGCTCTGCGCGAGCCGCTCGAGACCGGAGCGGTCTCGGTGGCGCGTGCGGCGCTCACGACGCGCTACCCCGCGCAGTTCCAGCTCGTCGCCGCGATGAACCCCTGTCCTTGCGGCGCCCTCGGCGATCCTGCGGGGAGCTGCCGCTGCACGCCCGCCATGGTGCAGCGCTACCGCGCGCGCGTGTCGGGCCCGCTTCTCGACCGGCTCGATCTGCAGATCGAGATGCCGCGGGTCGAGGCGCGGGAGTTCGATGCCGCGCCGGGCGAGGGCGCCGGCAGCGCTGCTGCCGCGGCCGCCGTCGCACGTGCGCGCGAGCTGCAGTGCGCGCGCCAGGGAGTGTGCAATGCGCGGCTCGCGGATGCCGACGTGCATCGCTGGTGCTGGCCCGATGAGTCGGGGCGGCGGGTACTCGAGGCGGCGATGCAGCGGCTGCACTTCTCGGGGCGCGCGCGCCAGCGCGTGCTCAAGGTCGCGCGCACGATCGCCGACCTCGACGGCCGGTCCGCGATCGGAGCCAGAGAGGTGAGTGAGGCGGTGATGCTGCGCTGTCTGGATCGCGCAGCCGCTTAGACTCGATTTACTGGGCCATCTGGATCATGTGATCGACGGCCTGCCTGACCAGGTCGTCCGGCGCATCTGCGCGCGCGCCCTTCGGCGGCATGACGCCCGTCTTTCCCTGGTAGCCCTTGAGCGCGTGATCGTAGAGCGTCGCCTTGCCTTGGGCGATGCGCGGCGCCCAGGCGGCCTTGTCACCCGCCTTCGGCGCGCCGGCGATCCCCTGCCCGTGGCAAACGCTGCAGGTCTGATCGAAGAGCTCGGTGCCGGTCTTCGGCGTGGCGGGCGCGGCGGGCGCGGCGGCGCCCGCTTCGGCAGGGGTCTGCGCCTTGATGGCGAGCACGGAATTGTCCGCTCCCGCGACCGCCTCGCGCGACGGCTCGGTAATGCGGGCGGCCACATTCTTGCTGTAGGCGGGCTCGGTGAGCACCTGCTGTTCCTGCGTGTGGCTCGCGACGATGCGCGCCAGGGCGAACAGACAGATCGTGACGGTCACCAGCAGTCCGATCACGAGGCTGAAAACGTTGAAGAAATGAGTATCCTGCTTGCTCACGTGTGTGTCCGTCGCGTACCAGGCCGATGCGGGCGCGCAGTATAGCCGCTCGGCTATCCGCTTCGTAATTGCTCGGTGCGGCCGGGGCGTGCGGTGCGCAAATTAGACGCCTATTGGGGCCCCGCGTATCATCGCCCGCCCTAAACGCGCCCGTAGCTCAGTTGGATAGAGTGGCAGCCTCCGAAGCTGCAGGTCGCTGGTTCGAATCCAGTCGGGCGCGCCAGATTCCAGGCGTCTATTCCGAAGACAGGAGACGGCTGTGACAAGAAAAACCGCGGCAGCTCTGTTGTTGATCTCCGTAGCCCTCTCGGCGACGCCGCCGGCGCAGGCGGCTCAAAGCACCGCCGCCAGGCCGGCGCAAGCCGACTGCGGCGCGTTGAACACCCTGAGCGGGGAAGGCAAGTTCACCGGGCAGATCTCCACGACTCCCGACGGCAGCACCCTGCAGGTCACCTACGGTAACCAGACGGTCGTGGTGCACTACGTCGGCTCCGTCCTCGTTTGTCAGGGCGGACAGCCTGCATCCGTCGACGCGCTCGTCCGCGGGGCGAGCGTCTCGGTCTTCGGTCCCATGCGGCGCAACGGCGCCACGACCGAGATCGACGCCGTGAGAATCTTCGTGGCGGGTCCGCCGCGCACGGCTCGGCTCGCACCGCCAGCCGCAGCCGGCGCTGCCCCCGCAGTGCAGGCAACCGCCAGCCCCGGTGCGATCACGCAGAGCGCCCCGCCCGCCTCGCCCGCGGTTTCCGCGGCCGCGGTGAGGTCCGCAGCGGGGCCGGCACAACGCGCGATTCCGGAATCGGTGATCCTGCGCGCCAGCTACCCGGAAACGATGCAGCGCCTGCGCGTGGTGCGCAAGTACGCGCTGGCTGACGTGCGTGGCCGGCCGCAGGTGACCGTGGGGGAGGCGCGGGTCGACTTCACGCCGATGCTCCAGAACGACAAGGCGCTCTTCAACGTTGCACAACGGCTGCGCGCGCTGCCGCAGCACGTGGAAGTGAAGGAGGACAGCTCCGAGATCAGCGAGGTCGATGAGGGACTGGTGATTCATCACACCCTGACCTACCGGATTCTTCCCGGCAAGTGCGCCGACGCCGGCGCGAAGGCGCAACTCGCCCGGGCCGGTGCCGGCTGCTTCGAGCGCGCGTCGACGACGCAGCGCATCTCCGAATTCAGCAGGCCCGGTTCTCCGCGGTATGTCGCCGATCCGGGCAAGCGGCAGGCGGCAATCGCGGCCTACCAGCGCAATATCTCGGCCTCCACAGCGGATGCGAACCAGGGCATCGCCAGCCTGCGGCAGGCGCTGGCCGATCCGGCCCGGCGCGCGGCGATTTCCGCCCGCGTCGGCGCGGCCGAGGCTGCGCGGCTGAGTGGGCTGTCGGACGACCAGCTCAAGGAGGAGCTCATCAACTCGGCGGTCCAGCATCACGAGGAGACGCTGTTCGTGCCGAAAGTAGAGACCGTCCGCTACGCCCATCTGCAGCACACGCTCCGGCCTGCTGCGAGCGCAGCGGAGGCCGACGCCGCGCAACGGCTGTTGCGGGAGGGCGTGCCGCCGAACGGCGCCAGCCCGTCCGGTTTCCCGAAGCTGCTGAAGTTGGTACCGGGCAGCGCGCTGCACCCGATTCCTGCCACGGCGCCCGCGGGGGACAAGGCGGCGGATCTCGAGCTCGGTCCCTACTACTTCCTCACGGGATTCACGATCGCCCATGATTACGAGTGGGGCTGGGGCGCCACGGTGACGATCGACTGGTGCGTCGTCGGCTGCTCGGCGACCTACGGCGTGCAGCTCAATGCCGGCTTCAATTACGCCTTCGGCCTGCGTTTCCCGATTCAGGCCCAGTTCAAGTATCACACCGTCGTCCATCCGGGTAAGCCGGCCGAGGCCAGGCTGTCGTCGAGCTTCGCGCCGATCGAGGGCAACATAGACGATTTCTTCCAGGCGGGCCTGGCGGCCGAGGAGATGTACGATGCGAAGGAGATCGTGGCGCAGGTGGGTGCCGACGCCGGCTTCAGCATCAGTCTGCCGGGGCTCGGCGTCGGCGACAGCTTCCGCACGGGCGTCGACTTCACCGACAAGCTGCCGGGTCCCTATGCGGGTGGCCGCTTCCAGCCGCCGGCTCCCGGCTCCGGCGGCATCAATACCGACACCACGCTTCACGATTTCGATCTGCTCGGCGGGCTGCTCAACTACGGCGTGGTGGGCGGGCAGCTGCTGCCTTCGATCCGGGTGAATCTGCACTCCGACAAGCTGCAATTCACGCTCTACGACGAGGTGCAAAGACGCCAGACGGCGCTCGTCTCACCGCCCGGCCCGGTATCTCTCGGCGTCACGCCGAGCGGTGCGGCGGTCCTCAGCCACTTCAGCATCGGCAACCCCGTCTACAACCTGGGTTTCACCGTGACCCCCGGCCTGACGCCCAATGTGTTCGTGGACATAGACGTGTGGTCCGACAACTGGAACTGGACGATCTGGTTCCCGCAGCTGGCGGTGGATCTGCCGCCGCACGGTGTGGATTTCGGCTGCCATGCCGGGACGACCTGCGTCGTCGATTTCGAGCCGGTATTCAACCCGGGGACCGGACAGATCGGAGACACGAGCAAGGAGCGGGATGCGGCCGACCGCACACTGCGGGGCGGCGGCTGCCAGCGCGTGAACGGGCAGGAGGGCAACTACCTGTGTCCCGTGAAGGGGATGCTCGGGCTGTGCAGGACGATGTTGAGCAATAACGCCGTGTCGGGCTGCGGCGCGCTGGTGCCGGCGGTGGTGGACCAGATTCTCAGGCGCGGGAAGTGCACGGGGAATGCAGGCAATGACGCCGAGTATGCCTGTCCCCAGTCGATGCTGGGGCTGTGCGATCTCTACGTGAAGAACCAGGAGATCGTGTCGTGCAAGGTCGCGAAGTGAGGCGACTGCCGGCGCCTGAAGGCGCCGTCAATGCCGATGCTCGGCCGACGTCAGGTCGTTGATGAGCTGGGTGAGATTGGTGGGGCTGCCCGCCTTGCTGACGTCGGTCGTGTACTTGCCGTTGACGACTATGAGCGGAACGTCCTGAACGCGATAGCGCTGCGTCAGCTCCTCGGCGCGTCCCAGGTCGGCGTTGACCGCGAGTGAGTTGTAGGCGTTGGCGAAATCCGCGGCGCTCACGCCGTTCTGCGCCGCCCACGCCTGCTCGATCTGCAGCGTCTCCGCGTCGGTGCCCGCGATCAGCGGGTTGCGCTGCTGCTGGATGGTGTCGAACGCCTTGTCGATGAGGTCCGGCCGCCCGAGCGCTTTCAGCGTATAGAAGAGCCTGGCGTGCGCACGCTGCGGCGGGCCCCAGATCACCGGTATGCGAGAGAACTCGAGGTAGGCGGGTTTGGTCTTGAGCCACGCTCTCAGGTACGGCTCGAGCGCGTAGCAGTGCGGACAGCCGAGCCACATGATCTCGATCACCTCGACCTTGCCCGGCGCGACGCTCGTCGGCTGCCCCGGCACCAGCGGGTCGTAGTTGACCCCGGGCTTCCAGCGGCCCGCCGGCAACTGCGCCTCGGCCGGCAGCGCCGCCATCCGCTCGAGCGAGGCGTCGCTCGCCTCGGGCTTCTCGTTGACGCCCCCGTCGGCCGATTCCTGTGCGCCTTGCGCCTGCTCGGTCTCGCTCTGAGCGGGACCGGCGGCGCCGGGAGCAGGAGCAGGTGCGCGTGCTGCGGCGGGCGCGTTCGCGGCCGGCGGAGCCCCGGCGGCGGGTGCGGCGGGCGAGGATGGCGCTTCCTGGCGTGCGCAGGCCCCGAGCAGGAGGGCCAGCAGCGCTGTCAGGACGAGCGGCCGGTTCATCGGCTCAGCGCATCCCCTGCACGTAGGAGGCGACGTCGCGGATCTCCTCCGGGGTCATGCGCTTGGCGAGGGTGAGCATCATCACGCCGTTGCGGCTCGCCTGGGCCGCGTTCGGTCCCGTGTAACGGCTGCCATTCGCGTAATCATTGAGCTGCTTCACGACGTACACCGACTGCTGCGCGCGCAGCGCGGGATAGCCGGCCGCGAGATTGCCGCGCCCCACAGGCCCATGGCAGGCGACGCAGGCCGGAACCCCGCGCTCGGCATCGCCGCTGAGATAGACGGCCTCGCCGGATTTCCAGTTGGAGGGATCTGCCTCGAGGCCGGCCGGCGTCTGGGCCTCGAAGTACACCGCGAGATCGTTGATGTCCTGGTCGCTGAGCGAAGCGGCCAGCGGCTTCATGATCGGGTTGTCGCGCACGCCCGAGCGAAAGAGCTTGAGCTGCTCGGCGATATAGACCGCGCTCTGCCCGGCAAGACGCGGCCATTCGGGATTGACGCTGTTGCCGTTGGGGCCATGGCAGGCGGAGCACAGCGCCGACTTGGCCTCGCCGCTGGCGGCCTTGCCGGTCGTGAACGGCACCGAGGGGGCGGCGCCCGGCGCCGCGGCCGGCGCGGCGGTTTGTGCCACGGCGGGCGGCTGCGCGAGCGCCAGCGCGCTCATCGCAAGTCCTATCCAACCGACTCTGAGCTTGTTCGGCATTGTTCTCATTCCGGTGTGGTCCCGCGAAGCGACGGCGGCGGATTGTACACTACGGCCCCGCACGGGCTTTGGGCCTTCATCGAGTGATTGTCCCCTGAAAATGAGCCGTTTTCAGCAGGCCAGGTTTCTGGTGAGCGCTGCCGCGCC
>DASPOP010000248.1:0-5375 GCA_035625955.1 Steroidobacteraceae bacterium
CGGGTCTCGACCTGCACGTGCAGGTCGCGCGCCGCGAGCTGCGCGGCCTGCGCCGCCGCGCGCGCCTCGCTGAGCGCGGCGCGCTGCGTCTCGCGGGCGGCGTCGACCGCGGCACGCCCGGCAGCCAGGATGCCGGCCGCCGCCGTGGCGCGGGCAAGCTCCTGCTGCGCGCGCGCCAGTGCCGCCGCGGCCGCCGACCGCTCGCGCCCGAGCTCGGCCGCCTCGCGCTCGAGGCGGGCGGCCCGCAGGCCGGTTTCCTCGGCACGGGCGCGGCCGGCCTCGAGCGCCGCCTTGAGCTCCGCGTACTGCTCCTGGCCCTGCTGGATCGCCCCCTGGGTCCGGTCGCGCTCGGCCTCGGCGCCGGCGAGCGACTCGCGCGCGCTCACTAACGCCGCTTCCGCGGCGGCCGTGCCCTGCTCGGCGGCCGCGGCTGCGGCAGCGAGCTCCGCGAGGCGCCGCTCGCGCGCGATCACCCCGGCGCGCGGGTCGGGACCGCGGCCGACCCGCAGCCACTCGCGCCCGACCCACTCGCCATCGCGGGTCATGAAGGACTCGCCGCTCGCGAGCGAGCGGCGCTCGCGCAGCGCCTCAGCGAGCGACCCGGCGGTGCGCACGCTCGCGAGCTGGGCGAGCACCGCGGGCGGCCCCTTTACCTGTGCGGCGAGCGTGCGTGCCGGACCGCGCGCCGCCGCGCCGCTCTCCACTACCGTGATCCGTCCGGCGGTGAGAGCTGTCACCGCTGCCTCGATCTCCTCCAGCCGCGGCACGCACACGGCCTCCAGATAGTCCCCGAGCGCGGTCTCGACCGCGCGCTCCCAGCCGGACTCGACCTCGAGGCTCGCCGCGAGCCGCGCCCGGCCGCTGAGGCCCGCGCCTTCCCGCCACACAGGCTCGCCGGCGCGATCGGACAGCGCCGCGCTCTGCAATGCTTCGAGCGAGGTGAGCTCGGCGCGCGCGCCCTCGCGCGCGGTGCGCGCCGTCTCGAGCCCGGCCTCCGCGGCGAGCTGTGCGGCGCGGGCGAGCAGCAGCTGCTCCTGGGCGCGGCCGAGCGCCTGGCTGCGCGCATCGCCCGCGGCGCGCGCCTCGGCCTCGTCGCGCTCGAGCAGCGACAGCTGGCCGCCGGCGCCGAGAGCCGCGAGCGCGGCGCGCTCCTCGCCGAGGCGCCGCCCCTGAGCGTCGAGGCGCCGCAATTGATTCTCGAGCTCGCCGATGCGGGTCCCCTCGACCTGCGCGGTCCGCTCGGCGGCGCCCGCGGCGAGGGTGTGCTCCTCCCAGCGCTGCTGTGCGTCGTGCAGCGCCTGCTCGGCGGCCTCGAGCGCCGCGCCGGCGCGCTGCCCGGCCGCTTCCGCCGCCGCCAGTGCCGGCGTGCGCTCGGCGAGCTCCGCGCGCACCGCCGCGAGCTGCTCCCCATCGCGGCTGATGTGGGCGGCGAGCTCGGCGAGCGTCGCGGTCGCTTGGCCGAGATCGTCGCGCTGCCGCTCGCGCAGCTCGCGCGTGTGCTCGATCGTCTGCTCGAGGCGCGAGATGTCGGCGCCGGCCTCGTAGTAGCGCGCCTGCACGGCGGACATCCGCTCGCTGTGCTCGGTTTGCGCCGCGCGCTGCTTCTCGAGCGCCGCCTCGGCGGCGCGCTGCCCGGCGAGCTCGGCCTGCATGGCGAGCTCGCGGCCGCGCAGCTCCGCATCGTGCACCTCGGCGCCGCTGTCGAGGTCGCGCAGCTTCAGCGCGATCAGCTCGGCGACCAGGCGCCGCTCGCTATCCTTCAGCGCCTGATAGCGCCGTGCCGTGGCCGCCTGGCGCTGCAGGTGGCGGATCTGCTTCTCGACCTCATCGCGCACGTCCTGCAGCCGCTCGAGGTTCTCGCGCGTCTCGGCGATGCGCAGCTCGGTCTCCTTGCGCCGCTCCTTGTAGCGGGAGATCCCGGCGGCCTCCTCGACGAACGCGCGCATGTCCTCGGTCTTGGCGTCGATGACGCGGCTGATCATCCCCTGCTCGATGATGGCGTAGCTGCGCGAGCCGAGGCCGGTGCCGAGAAACAGGTTGGTGATGTCCTTGCGCCGGCAGCGCACGCCGTTGATGAAGTAGGCGGACTGGCCGTCGCGCGACACCTGGCGCTTGCAGGAGATCTCGCCGTAGCTCGCGTACGGGCCGCCGATCTTGGCGTCGGAGTTGTCGAACACCAGCTCGACCCCCGCGGTGCCCACGGGTTTCCGCGCGGTCGAGCCGTTGAACACCACGTCGGCCATGTTGTCGCCGCGCAGTGTCTTGGCGGACAGCTCGCCCATGACCCAGCGCACGGCGTCGATGACGTTCGACTTGCCGCAGCCGTTGGGGCCAACGACACCGGTGAGATTGCTGGGGAAGCTGATGGTGGTGGGATCGACGAAGGATTTGAAGCCGGCGAGCTTGATCTTGGTCAGCCGCATCTGTGCCTTCTACCCCCGGCGACGCAGCCGGCGAAAGTCACGCCTTTCGCCGGCGGCAACGAAGCTGATGTCCGCCGGAATCGCCGCAGGCGATTCCGGCCGATGGTGTAGTGTAGTGGAATATGCCCTCGACGCCCACCACCGAGCTGGAGACTTTCGCCAACCCGGCGGTCGGGCGCGACTACACGATCCGCATGCAGATTCCGGAGTTCACCTGCCTGTGCCCGCGCACCGGACAGCCGGACTTCGCGACGCTCGATCTCGAGTACGTGCCGGACCGGCGCTGCGTCGAGCTCAAATCGCTCAAGCTCTACATCTGGTCGTTCCGCGACCGCGGTGCCTTTCACGAGGCGGTGACCAACGAGATCGCCGATCACCTGAACGCCGCGGTCGAGGCGCGTTACCTGCGCCTCACGGCGCGCTTCAACGTGCGCGGCGGCATCTTCACCAGCGTTGTCGCCGAGCGCCGACAGCCCGGATGGCAGCCGGCGCCCCCGGTCGCGCTGCCCTGAAATCCCCCCTCCGCCGCACTGCGCCACGCCTTTAGAGGCGTCCAGACGCGTCCCCCGGCGTGCATCTGTACACGCCAAAGTCGGCCGGTATAATCGCGCGTTCTTCAAAGACCTGAGACGAGCGTCGAGGAGCGAAGCGAATGCCGGCCAAGAGAACTGCGCCTAAGTCCGCCAAGGGCTGGAAGGCGTCGAGCCGGCCCCCGGTCCGCAAGGTCGCCGCGGCACGCAAGACCGAGACCCCGCGCGGACGCACCACCGCTCATGCCCGCAAGACCCCCGCCCCGCTGAAGAAAGCCGCCGCCCATCCCACGGCACCGGCGAGTCCGCCGCCCGCCGAGGTTCGCAAGGCCGCCCGTCCGGCGGCTGCGCCGCCCGTGCCGCGCGAGCCCGCACGTCCGCCGGTGAGCCTGGTGCCGCCGGCCCCGCGCCCGGCCGACGGCGACGACGTCGAGGCGGCGGAGCCCGGGAGCCTGCTCGCCGGGCCACGCGACGTACAGCCCTACATCGTCAAGCGCGGCGAGCTGTACATGAGCAAGGAGCAGCTCGATCACTTCCGCAGCATCCTCAACGGCTGGAAGCGCGACCTGATGGTCGAGGTGGACCGCACCGTCTCGCACATGAACGACGAGTCGGCGAACTTCCCCGACCCCAACGACCGCGCCACCCAGGAAGAGGAATTCAGCCTCGAGCTGCGCACGCGCGACCGCGAGCGCAAGTTGATCCGCAAGATCGACGACGCGCTCAAGCGCATCGACGACGGTTCCTACGGCTACTGCCTCGAGACCGGCGAGGAGATCGGCATCAAGCGCCTCGAGGCGCGTCCGGTCGCCACTCTCAGCCTCGAGGCCCAGGAACGGCGCGAACGCCGCGAGCGCCAGTACGGCGATCGCGACGACCGCTATCGCTGAAGCTCCCTACCTCGGGCGCTTCGCGCCCTCGCCCACCGGGCCGCTGCACTTAGGCTCGCTGGTCGCCGCTCTCGGCAGCTATCTCGACGCCCGCCACTGCGGCGGCCGCTGGCTCGTGCGCATGGAGGACCTCGACCGCGAGCGTGAAGTGCCCGGCTGTGCAGACGAGATGCTGCGCACGCTCGAGGCGCACGGGCTCACCTGGGACGGCGCCGTGGAATACCAGAGCCGGAGCCTCGCCTACTACGCCGAGGCGCTCGCTTCACTCGCGCGGCGCGGCCTCACCTTCGAGTGCAGCTGCACGCGCCGCTCGCGATCCGGCGATGGCGGCTACCCCGGTACCTGCCGTGACGGCCCGCGGCGCGCCGGACCGACTGCCACGCGCTTCCGTGTCGACGACGGCACGATCGAGTTCGAGGACCGCGCCCAGGGACACTGCGCCTTCAGCCTGCGCGAGCGCGGGGACGTCGTGGTGCGGCGGCGCGACGGGGTGTTCGCCTATCAACTCGCGGTGGTGGTGGACGACGCCAGGCAGGCGGTGACCGACGTCGTGCGGGGTGCGGACCTCCTCGATAACACGCCCTGGCAGATTGCTCTGCAGCGGGCACTCGGGCTCCCCACGCCCCGTTACTGCCACCTTCCCCTCATCGTCGAACGGCAGGGCGGCAAGCTCAGTAAGTCCCGTCGGTCGCTGGCGCTCAATCCTGGGCAGGCAGGAACCCAGCTTTTTCAATCACTTACGTTACTGCACCAAGCGCCACCGCCCAAGCTCGAGCTTGAGCCTCCCTCCGTGATCCTCGCCTGGGCCACAGCGGAGTGGAACGTGGAGCGGTTTCGGGGCGTCAGGGAAGCGCTCCTGCCGGGATAGAACGACCGCGACCAGGGATGTTGGGAGTTGGGTTCGCACAGGTTATGTACTAAGGTAGCGGCAAAACGCCCTGCACTAAGGAAGGTGCATAAACCCATAGTGAGGGACGTGCGATGAGCGAGCCGCGCACTATAAAAAAGTATCCCAACCGGCGCCTGTACGACACGGTCGAGAGCCGCTACATCACCCTCGCCGACATCCGCCGGCTGGTCATCGAGCGCATCGACTTCGTCGTCGTCGACAAGAAGACCCAGGGGGACATCACACGTTCGATCCTGCTGCAGGTGATCGCCGAGCAGGAGCACGGCAACGAGCCGCTCATGAGCCGCGATTTCCTCTCGCAGGTGATCCGCTCCTACGGCGTGGCGACGCGCGGGATGGTCGGCAGCTATCTCGAGCAGAGCCTGCGGCAGTTCGCCCAGTCTGCCGGACGTCCGCCGCAGGCCTGAAGCGCCGCGTGCCTCAACTCGCCCGCCGACCGGCGGGCGGTCAGTGAGCTTCGATGTCGCGCATCGACAGGCGAATGCGCCCCTGCCGGTCGACCTCGAGCACCTTCACGCGGATGACGTCGCCCTCGCGCAGCTTGTCGCTGACGCGCTCGACGCGCTCGTTCGAGATCTGCGAGATGTGCACCAGGCCGTCGCGCCCGGGAAGGATGGTGACG
>DASPOP010000249.1:0-12697 GCA_035625955.1 Steroidobacteraceae bacterium
GCTGAGCCCCGGCGGTAACTACGTCATGATCGGGTCCGCGACCATCGGCAATTGGTTCGGGTGGCTCGAGATCCCGCTCGAGGCCTGGGTGCTCTCCCCGTTCATGAGCCAGAAGTTCGGCATGATGCTCGCCGAGCTCAACAAGGACGACCTCGCCGTGCTCGGCGACCTCATGCAGTCCGGCAAGGTGACGCCGGTCATCGACCGGGCTTACAAGCTGAGCGAGACGGCCGAAGCGATCGGTTACCTCGAGAAGGGGCACGCGCGGGGCAAGGTCGTACTCACCGTCGAGTAGCCACCGCCGGGAGAGTCCGCCCGCCACCGGCGCTAAGCGCCCCCGAACACCGCCGCCCGCTTGATTGAACGACCCTGAGCGCCCGCCTTGGGGGGGGTGGGGTGGCTTGCTGTCTCAAAACGACGACATGTTGCCTCCTGTGGGACAATCAGGCTCATATACGGCATAGCCGTGACCCCGTGAAAGGGACTCAGGCGGGCTGCGTCACAGGCAGGGTGCGCGGGCGCCGGATGCTGGATGTTTCATGAAGTCAGCTTCGAGCACTCAGGTTCTTGCCGCAGCCCGTCAGTGGCTGCGGCCCCTCGTGCACGTCCTCATCCGCAGTGGAGTGACCTGGAAGGACTTCGCCGAGCTCGCGCGTACGAGCTACGTGGACGTGGCGACACAGCAGTTCGGCAAGCGCGGACGGCCAACTAACGTGTCGCGTACCGCCGTGCTCACCGGACTGACGCGGCGCGAGGTTCGCAGGCAGCGTGCCCGGCTCGCCGCAAGCCCCGAGTCCTGGGCCGGTCATGTCACCAAAGGCTCTCTCGTCCTCTCGGCCTGGCACCAGGATCCGGAATTTCTGGATGCGAGCGGCCAGCCGGCACCGCTGCCCATGGAGGGTGAGGTGAGTTTCACGGCATTGCTGCGCCGCTGCGGGGCCGGGGACGTCCGCCCCTCGACATTGCTGAAGGAGCTCCTGGCCGCGCAGGCGATCCGCGAGCGGCCCGACGGGCGGCTCGAGCCGCTCAAGCGTAGTTACATCCCGCAGACCATGGACGAGCAGCTCGTTCTTCTCTGGGGCAAGCGCATGACCGACCTCGCCAGAACCTCAGGCCACAACCTGATGTGCTCCCCGGACACCGCGGCCAGGTTCGAGCGCGCGGCGGTCAGCGACCACGTCAACGCGAGCGCCCTGCCCGAGTTCCGGAAGTTTCTCGCACGCGAGGGCCAGGCCTTCCTGGAACGGATCGACGCGTGGCTCACGGAACACCAGGCTCGCCACGAGGAGCCCGACACGGCGCGCGCAGCAATTCGGCTCGGCGCCGGGCTCTATCACATCGGGGACTGAGCGGAGTCATCAATGCACCGAGTCAACCAGATCCTGCTTGCCGCCTCCGCCCTGCTGCTGACCTCGTGTGGGCCCGGTCAGGTCGCCGGCATCGAGGGCACCGGCGCCCCCGCCCCGGTCACGGCGACCGGCCCGGTCACCGGGTTCGGAAGCATTTTCGTCAACGGTGTCGAGTTCACGACCACCGGCGCGCAGATCCAGATCGACGATCAGCCGGGCACCGAGTCGCAGCTGGCGATCGGCGAGGTCGTAACGGTGACGGGGACGCTGAACGCGAACAATACCAGCGGCACTGCGGCGCAGGTGACCTTCCTCGGCAACGTGTTGGGCCCGGTCGCGCAGGTGGACGTCGCGACCAATACGTTCGTGGTGCTCGGCCAGACGGTGCTGGTCACCGCCAACACGGTGTTCGATCCCAACATCCAGCCGCCACAAATCTCCAGCGTCAAGACGGGTAGCCGCTACGAGGTGAGCGGATTCCCTGACAGCTCGGGGCAGATCGTCGCCTCACGCATTCAGCTCGCGACCACGGGCACCGCCCTGCGGGTGACCGGTGCCGTGCAGGGGCTCAACACCGGCACGACCGTCTTCCAGATCAATGCGCTATCCGTGGATTACAGCACCGCGACGGTCCACGGCACGCTCGCCGACGGCAGCACGGTCGACGTCGAGGGCGGCGGTCTCAACGCGAGCGGCGCACTGAGCGCAACCACTGTGACGGTCCTGCCGCCCCCCGGCGGCGCGCCCAACAGCAGGGGCGAAGTCGAAGGCGTCATTACATCCTTCAACAGCGTCAGCGATTTCGTGGTGAACGGCATACACGTGGCGACGAATGCCAACACCCTGTTCCAGCTCAATGGAATCACGCTCGGAGTCAACGTCCGCGTCGACGTCGAAGGCTCCTACGACTCCTCGGGGATTCTGGTTGCCACCAGCGTGGAAGCGGGAGACGAATGACCATGGCAAGGAAAAAACCGCAGCTGCATGCCGTGACGAGCGCGCCCGAATCCCCGACGGCGGGCCAGTCGCCCGCACAACGACTCTTCCAGGGAGCGTGGGGCGGGCACCTGCACGCGACCCGCGTGGCGCTGGCGATGATCTACGAGCACGCCACGAGGGGAAACGGCGCTCTCAGTCCGAGTGAGCGCATCCTCGCCAGGGTATGCGAGCTGCGCTGCGCCCTGGCCTCGGGCGAATGGCTCGGTCGCCTGAAGGCGAACTGCCTCAACGAGCTCGCCACCGCGCGCTTCGCCCTGAATGAGGTGGGAGCCATGAGCCTCGCCGCGTACATCAGCGACACGGTAGCGGCGTTGCGTCGCTCGAACCTGGTGCAGCAGCGCGAGGCACTGTTAGCGAAGCTCGAGTCGGACCTGTATGCGGCCGGCCCGGCTCTCGATGCGCTGATCGCCAGGTTCGCGCAGGGCCTGCTGGATGCCGGCGGGGGCTTCCCCGATGATGAAGAGCTTCGGGCTGATTCCGCTCCGGCCGATGGGCGGGGAGCGGAGCAACTGGTGCGGCGGGCCGGAAGGAAGATTGGAGGCTAGGGTCGGAATCGAACCGGCGTAGACGGCTTTGCAGGCCGCTGCATGACCACTCTGCCACCTAGCCAGAGGTTGGAACGGAGGCCCGGCCGAGCCGGGGCCGCGATACTACCGTATGTGGCCGGTCCTGATGAATAAGGTATAGACTCCGGCGCGTCTGCAGACATGCTCGAGGGGTATGCCATGGCTGATGTGACACGGCGCGAGTTCCTCAAGATAACTGGCGCCACCCTGGCCGGATCGAGTCTCGTCCTGCTGGGCTTCTCGCCGACCGCCGCACTCGCCGAAGTGCGTGAGTTCAAGCTGAGCCGCGCCACCGAGACGCGCAATACCTGCCCGTACTGCGCCGTCGCCTGTGGCCTGATCATGTACAGCCTGGGCGACAAGGCCAAGAACGCACGCGCGAGCATCTTCCACATCGAGGGCGACCCGGATCACCCGGTCAACCGCGGCACGCTGTGCCCGAAGGGCGCCGGGCTCATCGACTTCATCCACAGCCCGACCCGCCTGACGCACCCTCAGTACCGCGCGCCCGGCGGGACCGAATGGCAGTCGATCACCTGGGACGAGGCGCTCGACAAGATCGCCAGGCTCATGAAGGCGGATCGTGACGCGAACTTCGTCGCCAGGAACGCCGACGGCCTCACCGTAAACCGCTGGCTCACCACCGGCATGCTGGCGGCGTCGGCGAGCAGCAACGAAGTCGGCTACGTGACGCACAAGGTGATCCGCTCACTCGGCATCCTATCCTTCGACAATCAGGCCCGTGTGTGACACGGCCCGACGGTGGCAGGTCTTGCCCCGACGTTTGGCCGTGGAGCGATGACGAATCACTGGGTCGACATCAAGAATGCCGACATCGTTCTCATCATGGGTGGCAATGCCGCCGAGGCCCACCCCTGCGGCTTCAAGTGGGTCACCGAAGCCAAGGCGCACAATAAGGCCAGGCTGATCGTCGTCGACCCGCGCTTTACGCGCTCGGCCGCGGTGGCCGACGTCTACGCGCCGTTGCGCCCCGGGTCCGATATCGCCTTCCTGGGCGGAGTCATCAATTACCTCCTCACCGAGGACAAGATCCAGCACGAGTACGTGCAGAACTACACGGATCTCAGCTTCCTGGTGCGCGAGGACTTCGCTTTCAACGAGGGCCTGTACTCGGGCTACAACCCCGAGAAGCACAACTACGACAAGACGACCTGGGACTACGAGCTCGGGACCGACGGCTACGTGAAGGCCGACGCGACCCTGGCCCATCCGCGCTGCGTGTACCAGCTCATGAAGCGGCACTACGCCCGCTATACGCCGGAGATGGTGGAGCGCGTGTGCGGCACGCCGAAGGAGAAGTTCCGCCAGGTGTGCGAGCTCATCGGCTCGACCTCCACCACGACGCGCGCGATGACTATCATGTACGCGCTCGGCTGGACCCAGCACTCGACCGGCTCGCAAATGATCCGCGCCGCCGCCATGGTGCAGCTGCTGCTCGGCAACATCGGCGTCGCCGGCGGCGGCATGAATGCCCTGCGCGGTCACTCCAACATCCAGGGCCTCACCGATCTCGGCCTGATGTCGAATCTCCTCACCGGCTACATGACGCTGCCGGGCGAGAAGGAGCAGGAGTACGACAAGTACATCGCGGCGCGCGCCGTGAAGCCGCTGCGGCCGAATCAGCTGAGCTACTGGCAGAACTACAACAAATTCTTCGTCAGCCTGATGAAGGCATGGTGGGGGGATGCCGCTACTGCCGAGAACCAATGGGCCTACGACTACCTGCCGAAGCTCGACAAGGGCTACGACATGCTGCAGACGTACGAGCTCATGGCCCAGGGCAAGATGAATGGATACATCTGCCAGGGCTTCAATCCGCTGGCGTCGGCGCCCAACAAGGCCAAGATGAACACGGCGCTCGCGAAGCTCAAGTTCCTCGTGGTGATGGATCCGCTCGCGACCGAGACCAGCGAGTTCTGGCGCAACTACGGCGAGCACAACGACGTCGACTCGAGCAAGATCAATACCGAGGTGTTCCGCCTGCCGACCTCGTGCTTCGCCGAGGAGGACGGCGCGCTGGTCAACTCCTCGCGTTGGCTGCAGTGGCACTGGAAGGGCGCCGAGCCACCGGGCGAGGCGCGCACCGACATCGAGATCATGGCGGCGCTGTTCACGCGGCTGCGTGCCGCCTATAAGAAAGATGGCGGCGCTTTCCCCGATCCGATCGTCAACCTCTACTGGCCGTATGCGCACGCGAACAGCCCGACCCCCGAAGAGCTCGCCAGGGAGTACAGCGGCCGTGCGCTCAAGGACCTCACGGATCCGAAGAATCCGGGCACTGTGACGCGCAAGGCCGGCGAGCAGCTCGCGGGATTCGCCGAGCTGCGCGACGACGGCAGTACGCTATCGGGGTGCTGGATCTACTGCGGCGCCTGGGGGCCTGCCGGCAACCTCATGGCGCGCAGGGACAACTCGGACCCGACCGGCATCGGGCAGACGGTCAACTGGGCCTATTCGTGGCCTGCGAACAGGCGCGTCATGTACAACCGCGCGTCCTGCGATCCGAACGGCAAGCCCTTCAACCCCGAGCGCAAGCTCATCGCCTGGAACGGCAGCGCCTGGGGCGGGGCGGACATTCCCGACTACAAGGCGGACGAGGATCCCGGGCTCGGCATGGGGCCCTTCATCATGAACGCGGAGGGCGTCGGGCGTTTCTTCGCCAAGGCCGGCATGGCCGAGGGCCCCTTCCCGGAGCACTACGAGCCCTTCGAGACGCCGCTGGCGGCCAATCCGCTCAACCCCGGGCAGAAGCAGGCGCTCAACAACCCGGCGGCCCGCGTCTTCAAGGATGACCGTGAGGCCTTCGGCAAGGCCGAGCAGTTCCCGCACGTCGCCACTACCTACCGCCTCACCGAGCTCTTCCACTTCTGGGGCAAGCACGTGCGGCTGAATGCCCCCCTGCAGCCGCAGCAATTCGTCGAGATCGGCGAGGCGCTCGGCAAGGAGCTCGGCATCGCCGGCGGCGACAAGGTGAAGGTGTCATCGAATCGCGGCTCCATCACGGCGGTGGCGGTGGTCACCAAACGGCTGCGGGCACTCACTGTGGACGGCAAGCCCGTGCATACCGTCGGTATTCCGATCCATTGGGGATTCACCGGGGTTGCCAGGCCCGGCTTCCTGACCAACACGCTCACCCCGGCTGTCGGCGATGGCAACACGCAGACGCCGGAGTTCAAGGCGTTTCTCGTCAAGGTGGAAAAGGCGTGAGTGGGGTGCGGAGGCTCTGACATGGCGTTGCAATCGCTCGATATCATGAGGCGCTCGGCCACCACCACCCCATCGCCCGGGGTGCGCCAGTCGTACGCCGGCACCGTCGCCAAGCTCATCGACACCAGCAAGTGCATCGGCTGCAAGGCGTGCCAGGTCGCCTGCATGGAGTGGAACGATCTGCGCGAGGAGATCGGCAGCAACTCCGGCAGCTATGAGAACCCGGCGGACTTATCCGATCAGAGCTGGACGCTGATGCGCTTCGCCGAATACGAGAACCCCAAGGGGGATCTCGAGTGGCTGATCCGCAAGGATGGCTGCATGCACTGCGCCGACCCCGGCTGCCTCAAGGCCTGCCCCGCTCCCGGCGCGATCGTGCAGTACACGAACGGCATCGTCGATTTCCAGGAGGAGCACTGCATCGGCTGCGGCTACTGTGTGACCGGCTGCCCGTTCAACATTCCGCGCATCTCGAAGCGCGACCACAAGGCCTACAAGTGCACGCTGTGCTCCGACCGCGTGGCGGTCGGGCTCGAGCCGGCATGCATCAAGGCCTGCCCCACCGGGGCGCTGGTCTTCGGCACCAAGGAGGACATGCAACAGCACGCCGCCGGGCGCGTCGCCGACCTGAAGTCGCGCGGCTTCGAGCAGGCGGGCCTCTACGATCCTGCGGGTGTCGGCGGCACCAGCGTCATGTACGTGCTGAATCACGCCGACCAGCCCGGGCTGTACGCTCTCGCAGCCGACCCGCACATCAGCCCGATGGTCCAGGTGTGGAAGGGTGCGGCCAAGCCACTGGCGCTCGCCGTCATGGCGCTTACGGCGCTCGCCGGATTCTTCCATTTCGTGCGCGTCGGCAGAAACGAAGTCACCCGCGCCGACGAAGCGGCGGCGGAGAAGCAGTCATGAGCAACCCCGAAACCGGCCGCCTCATAGTGCGTCACACGGCCGGCGAGCGCACCACCCACTGGACGCTGGCCCTGGCTTTCGTGCTGGGTGCGCTCTCGGGGCTCGCGCTGTTCCATCCGGCGCTTTTCTGGCTGAGCGAGCTCTTCGGCGGCGGCCCCTGGACGCGGATCCTTCACCCCTTCATCGGGCTCGTCGCAGTGTTGGTATTCCTCAAGTTCGCCGCGGGACTGTGGGGTGACGCACGGCTCACCCTGGCGGATCGGCAGTGGTTGCGGCAAATGCAGGACGTCATCCACAACCGCGAGGAGCGTCTTCCGGAGGCGGGCCGATACAACGCCGGCCAGAAGCTGCTCTTCTGGGTGCTGTTCGTCGGGATGCTCGCCCTGCTGCTCTCAGGTCTCGTCATCTGGCGCGAGTATTTCGCGTCTTACTTTCCGATTCGCCTGATTCGGCTCGGGTCGCTCGTGCACGCCGTGTGCGCGTTCGTCCTGATCTGCGGCATCATCGTGCACGTCTACTCCGCGTTCTGGATCAAGGGCTCGGTCGAGGGCATGGTCCGCGGCACCGTGACAGCGGGCTGGGCGTGGAAGCATCATCGCGCCTGGTTCCGCCAGGTCACTCATGACGCGCATCCTCGAACCGGGTCAAATTGAGGCTTTCGCCCAACAGGCGATCCCGCGCATTCGACTTCCCGGGCCCGAGGGCCCGTTTGCTGTCCGCGCCTCGCGGCTGCGTCAGCTGGCCGCGCCTGGCCGCCCCGGCCAGGCGATTGCCGACTACCTGCGCCTGATGGCCGCGTTGGCCGACGCTCAGGCCCGCGCTCTCCCGGACTTCGCGGTTGCCTCGCCCACGCCGGCTCAGATCGCCCGTGCCCGTACGCACCGCATGCCGGTTATTCACGCCACCGGCTGGGCACGGTCGCCGGCTTGGCGCGAGCTCGCGCTCGGGATCGCAGACTCCGTCGCGGCCTCGCCGGCAGCCCCGGCGGATGTCCGCGGGGTCGCGCAGCGGCTGCGCGGATCCACGGCGAAGGAGCTCGAGGCGCAGGCCGACGCCCTGCTCGCTGCCCGCGTCGCCGAGGTCGACCTGGCGACGGCGCCGTTCCTCATGGCCGCCTTGCAGGTGCAGTGGGTGGCGCTCGCCAGCCGGTTGAAGGCGGACGACGTGGCGCCGCTCGAAGTACCGGCAGTGTGTCCGGTGTGCGGGACACTTCCGGTCGCCAGCATCGTGCGCAGCGATGCGGGCTCTCAGGGCTACCGCTATCTGCACTGCGCGCTGTGCGCTACCGAGTGGCACCTGGTGCGGGTCACCTGCAGCCAGTGCCAGAACACCGAGAACCTCGGCTACCACTCGATCGAGGGCGGCTCGGAGGCGATCCGGGCCGAGAGTTGCGATCGGTGTCACACCTACCGCAAGATCCTCTACCAGGAGAAGGACGCGGACGTGGAGCCGGTGGCCGACGATCTGGCGAGCCTGGCGCTCGACCTGCTGATGGCCGAAGCGGGCTACCAGCGCGGCAGCGGCAACCCGCTGCTGTGGCAGAAGACCTGAAGCGCCCGCAGCCTCCTCCGAACTGAAAGCTGTCAAGGTTTGACGCTACCCAAGAAGAGGCAGCGCCGCAGCGGCGGCGCGCACCCGATGCCCCAGGTCAGGAAACTGAAGCTCGTCGAGGGCGCCGCCCCCGCGGCCGACATCCCCTCGGTCGATCGGCTGCTTCACGGCGGGAGCGTTGCCCCGCTCCTGGCCCGCTACGGGCGTACTCAGGTGACCGCCCTGCTGCGGCGGCATCTGGACGGCCTGCGCCGCGCGGCGCGCGCCGGCACGCTCGACCCGGCAGCTCTCACCGACGGCGCCCTGGCCGCAGCGCTCGAGACGCGCCTCACCGAGTCGACGCGTCCGGCGCTCAAACCCGTGTTCAATCTCACCGGCACCGTGCTGCACACCAGCCTGGGCCGCGCACTGCTGCCCGAGGAAGCCGTCCGCGCGGTCACGCGCGCGCTCACCGCTCCGGTGAATCTGGAGCTCGATCTGGAATCCGGGGAGCGCGGCGAGCGCGACGCTCTCGTCGAGCCCCTGCTGTGCGAGCTCACCGGAGCGGAAGCCGCGACCGTCGTCAACAACAATGCCGCCGCGGTGCTGCTGCTGCTGAGCGTGCTGGCGGCGCGGCGCGAGGTACTGGTCTCGCGCGGCGAGCTGATCGAGATCGGCGGCTCCTTCCGCCTTCCGGACATCATGCGCCGCGCCGGCGCCAGGCTCGTCGAGGTGGGCACCACCAATCGCACGCACCTCAGGGATTACCGCGATGCCCTCGGCGCGCGTTCGGCGCTGCTGCTCAAGGTGCACACCAGCAACTACGCCATCTCCGGATTCACCGCGAGCGTACCGCTCGGCGAGCTGGTGAAGCTGGGACATGGGCGCGGTGTGCCGGTGGCGGTGGATCTCGGCAGCGGCTCGCTCGTCGACCTCACGCGCTGGCAGCTGCCCGCGGAGCCCACGGTGCGCGCCGCGCTCGCCGCCGGCGCCGATCTCGTCACCTTCAGCGGCGATAAGCTTCTCGGCGGGCCCCAGGCGGGTCTCATCGTCGGCCGCGCCGATCTCATCGCCCGGCTGCGCAAGGATCCCCTCAAGCGTGCTCTGCGCGTGAGCAAGCTCACGCTCGCGGCGCTGGAGGCCGTGCTGGCGTTGTACCGGGCGCCCGAGTTCCTCCGCGAGCGCCTGACGACGCTGCGCCTCCTCACGCGTTCCGCGGGTGACATGGAGGCTCAGGCCCTGCGCCTGCAGCCCCGCCTGCAGCGCGCGCTCGGCGACTCCTACGAAGTCGCGGCCACGCCACTGGCGAGCCAGATCGGCAGCGGCGCGCTTCCGGTCGACCAACTGCCGAGCCACGGGCTCGCGATCCGTGCGGCCAGGGGCAGCCGCGGCATTCTGGTGCGTCTCGAGAGAGCGCTGCGCGGGCTGCCGCGCCCGGTGCTCGGGCGGCTGAAGGACAAGGCGCTGTGGCTCGACCTGCGTTGCCTCGAGCAGGCGGATGAGGCCGGACTCCTGGCGCAGCTCGACACGCTCCGGTCCGCGGGGCTGGGGCCATGATCGTCGGCACCGCCGGCCACATCGACCACGGCAAGACCACGCTGGTGCGCGCGCTCACCGGAGTCGACACTGATCGCCTCAAGGAAGAGAAGGCACGCGGGATCTCGATCGAGCTGGGTTACGCCTACACGCCGCTCCCGGGCGGGGAGGTACTCGGCTTCATCGACGTCCCCGGCCACGAGCGGCTGGTCCACACCATGGTGGCGGGCGCCTGCGGCATCGACTTTGCGCTGCTGGTAGTTGCGGCCGACGACGGCGTCATGCCGCAGACGCGCGAGCATCTGGCGATCCTCGAGCTCCTCGGAGTAACAAGGGGCGCAGTGGCGCTCACCAAGATCGACCGCGTCGACGGGCGACGCCGCCAGCAGGCGGAAACGGAAGTGCGGACGGCGCTCGGCGCTACGCTTCTCGCCGGCGCGCCTCTCTTTGGCGTCGATGCGACCGCGGCCGCCGACCCCGGCATCCAAGCGCTGCGCCGGCACCTGACCGAGGCGGCGGCCGCAACCGTCGTGCGTGCCGACAGCCGCCTGTTTCGCCTCGCCGTCGATCGGGTGTTCAGCCTCCCGGGTCACGGCACGGTCGTGACCGGCACGGTGTTCTCCGGTTGCGTGCGCACCGGGGACACACTTGCGGTGATGCCTGCCGGACGGGCGGCGCGCGTGCGCAGCATCCACGCGCAGAATCAGGCCGCCGGGCAGGGCTGCGCCGGACAGCGCTGCGCGCTGAATCTCGCCGGTCTCGAGACCAGCGACATCGCCCGCGGCGACTGGCTCGCGGATGCGCGGCTGCTCCTCGCCAGCACCCGTCTCGACGTGCGCCTCGGGTTGCTGGCGGGATCGCAGGCACGGCTCGAGGCCTGGTCCCCGCTGCACGTCCATTTCGGCACCAGCCATCGCCTCGCCCATGCCGTGCCGCTCGAGCCCGCCCGCCTCGTGGCTGGCGAATCCGGGCACGTGCAGCTGGTGTTCGATGTGCCGCTCTCGGCCATGGCGGGCGATCGCCTCATCGTGCGCGATGCACACGCACGCCACACGATCGGCGGCGGCGTGGTGCTCGACCCGGTTGCGCCGCCCCGCCGGCGCCGTTCGGCGCCGCGTCGGCGCTACCTGAGTGCGCTCGAGGGATTTCTGGCTGGAGAGGGACTGGGTGCGCTCCTCGGCTGCGCCCGCTACGGCGTGGCGATCTCCGAGCTGACACGTATCACGGGTCTTGCGCCGGGCGACATTGCGCTGCCGCCCGAGGCTCTCAACGTCGCGACCGGCGCGGAGCGCTTCGTGCTCCTCCCGGAACGCTGGCAGGCCCTGCGGGCCGGGGCGCTCGCGGCTGTCGGCCGCTTTCATGAAGAGCTCCCCGACGAGCCAGGATCCGACAGCGGGCGGCTGCGGCGCATGAGCTTCCCCGACGCGCCGGCCGCGCTCTGGCAGGCGCTGATCGGCGAGCTGCTGCGCGAGGGGCGGCTCTCGCTTCGCGGCGTGTGGCTGCATCTCCCCGAGCACGTGATCGCGCTCTCACCGGCCGATGCGCAGCTTGCGCAGCGGCTCGAGCCGCTGCTGGTCGCCGGACGCTTCGATCCGCCCTGGGTGCGCGAGCTCGCCGCCACGGTGCACGAGAACGAGGAGCGCGTTCGCGCGGTACTGCGCAAACAGGTGGCGCGCGGCGGCGCCTATCAGGTGGTGCGTGATCTCTTCTACGCCCCCGAGCGCATCGCGGAGCTCGCGGGAATCGTCGGCGCCTGCGCACGCGAGCAGGGCGGCGTGAGCGCCGCCGGCTTCCGGGACAGCGTCGGCCTCGGGCGCAAGCGCGCCGTTCAGATCCTCGAGTTCTTCGACCGTGTCGGCTACACGCGCCGCGTGCACGACGCCCACGTGCTGCGATCCGATTGGAAGGCACCCGCACCCGGTGGTGCGACTGGGCTTCAAACCCAGGAGGGGGCGCCAGACGCTTCCTGGTAGGTTCGACTCCTGCTGCCTTCCGCCATTTTCCGCCTTACGAGATCACCATGAGCTCATCCGACATTCCCCCTCGCCTCACCTCGCTCTCCCACGGCGGCGGCTGCGGCTGCAAGATCTCGCCGGCGATCCTCGCCGATCTGCTCAAGCGCTCGGCCGCGGCCGCTCCCTACGCCGCGCTCCTCGTCGGCACCGAGACCGGCGACGATGCCGCCGTGTATCAGCTGAACGACAGCCAGGCGCTGATCGCGACCACCGATTTCTTCATGCCGATCGTCGATGACCCTTTCGATTTCGGGCGCATCGCGGCGACCAACGCCCTCTCCGACGTCTACGCCATGGGAGGCCGACCCATCCTCGCGCTGGCACTGCTCGCCATGCCGGTCAACGTGCTGCCGGCTGAGGTCGTGCGCGAGGTTCTCCGGGGTGGAGAGACCGTGTGCGCGCAGGCTGGAATTCCCATCGCCGGCGGGCACAGCATCGACTCCGTCGAGCCGATCTACGGGCTGGTGGCGCTCGGGCTCGTGCACCCGAGGAACGTGCTGCGCAACTCGGGCGCGCGGGCCGGGGATGCGCTCATCCTCGGCAAGCCGCTGGGGGTCGGGATCCT
>DASPOP010000250.1:0-2707 GCA_035625955.1 Steroidobacteraceae bacterium
CGGCGCGATAGACCTGCGACTCGATGTAGCGCATCAGCAGCCCGTCGAGAATGCCCGCCGCGTCCGGCTCGTAGATATAGTCCCAGTGCTCCTGCAGCCCTTCGGTGTCGAGCGCCTCGATCGGCAGCAGCTGCTGCACCACCGGCTTCTGCGTCATGGTGTTGACGAACTGCGCGTTCACCAGCAGCAGCCGGTCGAGCTCACCCTTGCGGTAGCCGTCCAGCATCACCTTGACGGTGCCGATGAGATCCTTGACGTGCGGCCGGTCGCCGAGGTGCGTGACATTGGCGAGGATCGGCAGCGACAGGCGCCGGAAGAAGTTGAGCGCCTTGGTGCCGATCAGGCACAGGCTCACGGTCACGCCCTTGCCCTGCCATTCGCGGATCATCTTCAGGGTCTCGCGGAACACGTTGGCGTTCAGCGCCCCGGCGAGTCCGCGGTCCGAGGAGATCACGATGATGCCGACCGCCTTGGGCTCGCGGGTGACGAGGAACGGATGGCGGTAGTCGGGGTTGGCCTCGGTGAGGTGGCCGATGACCTCCAGCATGCGCTTGGCGTAGGGGCGCGCCAGCTTCATGCGCTCCTGTGCGCGGCGCATCTTGCTGGTCGCCACCATCTGCATCGCCTTGGTGATCTTCTGAGTGCTCTTGACACTCGCGATCTTGGCGCGGATTTCCTTGGTGCCGGGCACTGCGTTTACGTCAGTTCAGAGTGATGGTTACCACTGGTCAGTACGTACCAGTGGCGACGAAGTCCTCGATGAGCTTCTTCATCGCCGCCTCGTTCTCCTTGGAGAGCTTCGGCGTCGCGTTGATGGCGTCCAGCGTCGACTGGTAGTTGCTCTGCGCAAAGGCCTGCAGCGCCGCCTCGAAGTCGACGACTTTCTTCAGATCCACCTTGTCCATGTAGCCGTTGTTGACCGCATAGATGGAGAGCGCCATCTGCGCCACCGACATCGGCGCGTACTGCTTCTGCTTCATGACCTCGGTGACGCGCTGGCCGCGCTCGAGCTGCCTGCGGGTCGCCTCGTCGAGGTCGGAGGCGAACTGCGAGAAGGCGGCGAGCTCGCGGAACTGGGCGAGCGCCAGGCGGATGCCGCCGCCGAGCTTCTTGATGATGTCGGTCTGGGCGGCGCCGCCGACGCGCGACACCGAGATGCCGGCGTTCATCGCCGGGCGGATGCCGGCGTTGAAGAGGTCGGTCTCGAGGAAGATCTGGCCGTCGGTGATCGAGATGACGTTGGTCGGCACGAATGCCGTCACGTCGCCGGCCTGCGTCTCGATGATCGGCAGCCCGGTGAGCGAGCCCGTCTTACCCTTGATGGCGCCCTTGCTCACCATGGTGACGTATTCCTCGTTGACGCGCGCCGAGCGCTCGAGCAGCCGCGAGTGCAGATAGAACACGTCGCCGGGAAACGCCTCGCGCCCGGGGGGACGGCGCAGCAGCAGCGAGATCTGCCGGTAGGCGACCGCCTGCTTGGAGAGGTCGTCATAGATGATGAGCGCGTCCTCGCCGTTGTCCATGAAGTACTCGCCCATGGTGACGCCGGAGTAGGCGGCGATGTACTGCATGGCGGCCGGGGTCGAGGCCGAGGCGGCCACCACCACGGTGTGGGCGAGCGCGCCGTGCTCCTCGAGCTTGCGCACCACGTTGGCGATGGTCGACTGCTTCTGGCCGATCGCGACGTAGATGCACTTAATCCCCGAGCCCTTCTGATTGATGATGGTGTCGACCGCCAGCGCGGTCTTGCCGGTCTGGCGGTCGCCGATGATGAGCTCGCGCTGGCCGCGGCCGATCGGCACCATCGAGTCGACGGCCTTGTAACCGGTCTGCACCGGCTGGCTCACGGACTTTCGGTAGATGACGCCCGGGGCCACGCGCTCGATCGGCGCGGTGCGCGCCGCCTTCACCGGACCCTTGCCATCGAGCGCATTCCCCAGCGCATCGACCACGCGCCCGAGCAGCCCGGGTCCCACCGGCACCTCGAGGATGCGGTTGGTGGTCTTGACGGTATCGCCTTCCTTGAGGTGCTTGTACTCGCCGAGCACCACCGCGCCGACCGAGTCCTGCTCGAGGTTGAGCGCGAGCCCGAAGGTGTTGCCGGGGAATTCCAGCATCTCGCCATAGCGCGCATCGGCCAGCCCGTGGATGCGGGTGATGCCGTCGGTGACCGAGATGATGGTGCCGACGTTGCGCGCTTCGGTGACGGACTTGAAGTTCTCGATGCGTTGCTTGATGAGATCGGAGATCTCGGATGCCTTGATGGCCATGTCGATTCCTTAGGCAGTCAATTCGTAGGCGATGCGCTCGAGGCGCGTACGGAGCGAGCCGTCGATCACCAGATCCCCGCTCTGCAGCACCGCCCCACCGATGAGCGAGGCATCGGTCGCGCAGTGCAGGTGCACGGTGCGCTTCAGGCGCTTCTCGAGCGCGGCCGAGAGCTCGTCCCGCTGCCGCGCGGCGAGCGGCGCGGCCGAAGTAATCGTGACTTCAGCGACGCCCTGCTCGGCGTCCTTCAGCGTGTCGAAGAGCTCGGCGATCTCCGGCAGCACCGCCAGGCGCCGGTTGGCGGCCAGCGTGCGCACGAAGTTCGCGCCCTGTTCACCGAGTTTCGGGCCCGCGATGCCGATCAGGAGCTGCGCGAGCTCCTCGGGTGTCACGTGCGGATTGCCGAGCAGTGCCGCGACGCGTGGATCCGCCACCACGG
>DASPOP010000251.1:0-2132 GCA_035625955.1 Steroidobacteraceae bacterium
CTTGACGCTCATGCTTCCCACAAGCTCGCCGAGGAGCGTCGCACCGAAGCGCTACGGCAAGCAAGACAGCTGAGCATCATCACACTTCGGGTCGCTGATGACTAACTGGCAAGTGCTGCTCTCTGGCGCCACCCCCGTCCACATCATCCCTCTGCTGAAGGCGCTAACTCAATACTCTCTAAACACGTACGACGACGTTCGTACAGAGACGATCGGCAGTGCTAGGCCTGCGAATGAAATCGAGGGAGAAGATGATGGACGCAACGCCATCGCGGCTGGAACTGACTCCGCTCAACTTCCTGCGCCGCAACGCCCGAGTGCTTGGACAGCGCCCGGCTATCGTGCACGGCGAGCGGCGGTTCAACTACGCCGAGCTGGAGGAACGCTGCAACCGGCTGGCCTCGGCGCTGCGCGACCAGGGGCTGGGGCGCCACGATCGCGTGGCCATCCTCGCCCCCAACATCCCGGCCCTGCTCGAGGCGCACTACGGAGTGCCGATGGCGGGCGGCGTCCTGGTGGCGATGAACACGCGCTTGGGCCGCGGGGAGGTCGAGCACATCCTGAAGGACTCGGGATCGAAGGTGCTGCTCGTCGACGGGCAGCTGACCGAGCTCGTGGACGGCGGCGACATCGGCCACGTCGAGACGATCGTGATCGAGGACACCGGCGAGGACGACGACCCCTACGAGCAGCTGCTGGCGAGCGCCTCGCCCGCCGCGCCCGAGAGCTGGCTTGAGGACGAGAACGAGCCGATCTCGATCAACTACACCTCGGGTACCACCGGGAAGTCGAAGGGAGCGATCTACACCCATCGCGGCGCCTATTTGCGCGCCCACGGCGTGGCCATGGAGGTTGGGCTCGGCTACGACTCGGTGCACCTTTGGACGCTGCCAATGTTCCACTGCAACGGTTGGTGTCTGACCTGGGGGGTGACCCGCGCCGGCGGCGTGCACGTGTGCCTGCGCAAGGTCGAGCCGGCGCGCATCTGGGACCTGTTCGAGTCCGAGCGCGTCACCCATTACAGCGGTGCACCCACCATCCATATGAGCATCGTCAGCCACGACAAGGCGCACCGCTTGGAGCAGCGTGTGACGGTGCCGACCGGCGGCGCTCCGCCCACGCCGGCGCTGCTCAAGAGGATGCGCGAGCTCAACCTGTACCCAATCCACCTGTACGGGCTAACCGAGACCTACGGTCCCGTCATGGGCTGCAGCTGGCAACCCCAGTGGGACGAGCGCGACCTGGAGGACCAGGCGCGGCTGCTGGCGCGCCAGGGTCACACCTACAACGGCGCCGACCTCGTGCGGGTGGTGGACGAGAACATGCAGGACGTGCAGCGCGATGGCAAGACGGTGGGGGAGGTGGTGATGCGGGGCAACGCCGTGATGCTCGGCTACCACAACCTGCCCGAGGAGACCGAGCAGGCGTTCCGCGGTGGTTGGTTTCACTCGGGCGACCTCGCCGTGTGGCACCCCGACGGGTACGTCGAGCTGCGCGACCGCTCCAAGGACATCATCATCTCAGGGGGTGAGAACATCTCGAGCATCGAGGTCGAGCAGGCGATCTCGGAGCATCCCGCGGTGCTGGAGGTCGCCGTGGTGGCCACGCCGCACGAGAAGTGGGGAGAGCGTCCCAAGGCGTTCGTCGAGCTCAAGTCCGGCGAGGACGTGAGCGAACAGGACCTGATCTCGTTCTGCCGCGAGCACCTGGCGAAGTTCAAGTGCCCGGGTCAGGTCGAGTTCTGCGAGCTTCCGCGCACCTCGACCGGCAAGGTGCAGAAGTTCGTGCTGCGCGAGAAGGAGTGGCAGGGGCGGGAGAAGGCGATCGGCTGATGACCCTGAGATGTGGCCGCTGCTCGACGAGGCGTGGGCGCTGGCTCAGCCGGCGGCGGAGCTCCAGCGGCTCGGCCCGGTCGCCGCGGCCCGAGCCGAGGCCGCGTGGCGGGTCGGCGACCGCCACGCGGTGGACAATGTAACCGCGGCCCCACTGGCGCTCGCTCTCGAGCGCCCCACTCCGTGGCTTGTGGGCGAGCTGGCCGTGTGGCGGCAGCGCGCCAACCTCGAGAGCGACGGTCCTATTGACGCTGTCGCCCCACTCGTGCCGCCGCTCGCCGGGGTCCCGGAGCGGGACGC
>DASPOP010000252.1:0-3078 GCA_035625955.1 Steroidobacteraceae bacterium
GCTCCCCGGCCGGAGGCTGGGGCGGCAGCCGAGCTGGCCGCCGCGCAGCTGCCCGAGGAGGAGCGCGTACCTGGGGGCGTTGCGCTCCTCACCGCCGGCGACGCCAGCGCGCGCGCGCCGGTCGTGAGCTACGGCGGGCGGCGCGCGCTGGTGGTGCGGGTCGCGGGCAAGTGGCTCGCGGTGGTCGGCATTCCGCTCTCGCAGCAACCCGGACCCGCCGCGGCGCGGGTCGAGGACGGCAGCGCAGCCGGCACGACGCTCGCCTTCGAAGTCGCCAGCAAGGAGTACGCGGTCCAGCACCTCACCGTTCCGCCGGGCCAGGTGAACCTGTCGCCGCGGGACCTCGCGCGCGTCAATCGCGAGCAGCCGCGCATCCACGCGGACGTCGGTACCTACACGGAAGAGACCCCGGCGACGCTGCGGCTGCTGGCGCCGGTGCCGGGCATCCGCTCGAGCTCCTATGGCTCGCGGCGCGTCTTCAACGACGAGGCACGCAACCCGCACAGCGGCATGGACATTGCCGCCGACACCGGCACGCCGGTGCGGGCGGCCGCCGACGGCCGCGTGGTGGACACCGGCAGCTTCTTCTTCAACGGCAACACCGTCATCCTCGATCACGGCGGCGGGCTCGTGACCATGTATTGCCATCTGAGCGCCATCGACGTGCGGCGCGGCGAGCGCGTCGAGGCCGGGGACGTGATCGGCAAGGTGGGGGCGACGGGCCGGGCGACCGGGCCGCACCTGCATTTTGGCGTCGCGCTCAACGCCGACTTCGTGGATCCGGCGCTGTTCCTGCCCGCGCCCGCCACACCGCCGGCGCCACCCGCCGACAACCACGGCGGTCGCTGACGCCCATGGCCGATGCCGCTGCGGCCAGTCGCGACACCACCTGGATGCGGGTCGCCCTCGAGCAGGCCGCCGCGGCCGGCGCGCGCGGCGAAGTACCGGTCGGCGCGGTGCTGGTGCTGGGCACGGATATCATCGCGACCGGCGGCAACTTAGCCGTAGCGAGCAACGACCCGACCGCGCACGCCGAGATCGAGGCGCTGCGGGCCGGCGGCCGTGCGCTCGGCAGCTATCGCCTCAGCGACACCACTTTGTACGTGACGCTCGAGCCGTGCGTCATGTGCGCCTCCGCGATCGTGCACGCGCGCGTGCAGCGGCTGGTGTTCGGGGCGTGGGATCCGCGCGCCGGAGCCGCCGGCAGCATCACCGACGTGTTCGCGCTGCCACAGCTCAATCACCGTGTGGACGTATTCGGCGGCGTGCTGATGGAGGAATGCGCGCAGCTGCTACAGCGGTTTTTCGCGGAACGACGCTAGGGAAGCACGCGCGCGGCAGCTGCGGGCGGTGCGGCGCGCGCCGCCGCGGCCCGGGCCGGCACCGCCTCGCCGGGCTGCCACTCGAGCAGCGTGAGAAAGCGCTGGATGCGGTCGACGAACTGCACCGGTTCCCAGCCGCGCGCGTAGCCGCGCTTGGCACGCGTGTACCAGCGGCCCTGCGCGAGCAGCGGCAATTGCTCGCGCACCGCGGTCCACGAGTCGGGATCCTTGCCGAGGCCCTGGGTGATGATGCGCGCATCCTCGAGGTGCCCGAAGCCGACGTTGTAGGCAGCGATGGTGAGCCAGGTGCGGTCGGGCTCGGGGACGCGGTCCGGGATCATCTGCCGCACCTGCGCGAGATAGCGGGCGCCGGCGAAGATGCTCTGCTGCGGGTCGTTGCGGTCCTTGATGCCCATCGCCTGGGCGGTGTCGGCGGTGAGCATCATCAGGCCCTGCGCGCCTTCGTCCGAGGCGGCGCGCGGATCCCACTTCGACTCCTGGTAGCCGATCGCGGCGAGCAGGCGCCAGTCGATGCCGACCTGGGCCGCGGCTGCCTCGAACCAGCTGCGATAGCGCGGCAGGCGCTCGGCCACGTGTGTCTGGAACTCGCGCGACTCCTCGTACTCGAAGCGGCGTGTATCGCCCGAGGCGGACTGCACCAGCTGCGTGAGCTCACCCGACTCGCCGAGCGCGCCGAAGAACTGGTCGACCGCCTCGAGCAGTCCCGTTGCGCCCTTGCGCACGATCCACTGCACCGGGCGCGTGTCGGGCAGCGCAAATCCCACCAGCACGTTCGGGTAGAGGTGGCGCGCAAAGGAGAACTCGCGCGCATCGGTGATGGCGTAATCGGCGCCGCCCGCATCGACGTCCTCGATCGGGTCCGCCGAGGAGGGCGCGGTCTGCACCCATTGCAGGTTGGGCGCCACGGTCCGGCGCAGCTTCTCGAGGATGCGCTCCTGGGGGCTGCCGGCGCGCACCGCGAGGCGCGCCGACTCGAGCTGCAGCGTGTCGCGCGGGCGCACGCCGCTGCGCTGATAGACGACCAGCTGCGGAATGTTCGCGTACGGCACCGCGGCCTCGCCCACGCGCTGCCAGTCGGGCGAGTCGCTGAGCGAGGCGGCGGCGAGGTCCGCACGCCCGGCGCCGAGCTCGTCCTGCATGGCGCGCTCGCTGGCGACCGGATACATGGTGAGCTTCACGCCGAGCTGACTCGCGAAGCGGTTCGCCAGCTGGTACTCGAGCCCCTCGGTCCCCTGCGCGCCGAAGTAGTAGCAGGTGGGGAGGTTCAGCGTGACGACGCGCAGCTCGCCGCGCGCGCGCACCACATCGAGGGCAGATGGCTCGTGGCGTGTGCAGCCCGCACATAGCAGCAGCGCCGCGGCGGCGAGAGTCGATGCCCGCACTAAGGAGGGCCTCCTGGCGAACGGCTTTCCGCTAGAATACCAGCCCCGCAAAAGAGTCCTGGACGCGGAGCCGGACAGGTACCGAAGCGGTCATAACGGCGCCGACTCGAAATCGGATGGTCGGGTAAAACCGGCACGTGGGTTCGAATCCCACCCTCTCCGCCAGACACTTCGGAAAATTCGGTCAACTCATAACCGAAGAGTGTGGCTGTAACTCAAGGGATAACGCCCGAAGGGCGGCCCCGCAGGGGCGAGGCGCGCAGCGCCGAGTAATCCCACCCTCTCCGCCATACCCCAGGCCGCCGTCAGGATTCGGTCTTCTTCATCGCCTCGCGATACGCGGAGCTGAATGC
>DASPOP010000253.1:0-6749 GCA_035625955.1 Steroidobacteraceae bacterium
CCGATGAAGAAGCTCTGCATCGAGTAACCGGCGGGACGCTGACTCGGATTCAGCTGGTCGCCAACGAACGCGCGGAAGGGCTCCATCGACACGTTGATGGCGCCGTCGAGCAGCCACAGCAGCGCCGCCGCCACCCACAGGCTGGGCGAGCGCGGCATGAGGATGAGTGCGGTAGCAGCGAGCAGCGCGCCGGCGAGAAAGTACGGCCGCCGCCGTCCGAGCCGCGTCCAGGTGCGGTCGGACCAGTAACCGACCAACGGCTGCACCAGAAAGCCCGAGAGCGGCGCGGCAATCCAGAGGAGCGGCACCTGCTCGAGCCCCGCGCCGAGGCTCTGGAAGATCCAGCTCACGTTGGCGTTCTGCAATGCAAAGCCGAATTGCAGGCCGAGGAACCCGAAGCACATGTTCCAGATCTGCCAGAAGGAGAGCAGCGGTTTCGCGTGCGGCATTTGCGGGTACTATGCGGCGTGAGTTCGCGAGTAAGCAGGAGCGCAGCGATTTATGCATAGAGCCTCAAGTCGGTCAACGGTCCGGGTGCGCGCTGCGGCGCTCGCCCTTCTCTGTGTTGCATCGTGGGGTGGAGTGGACCCGCGCGTGGCATGCGCGCAGGCCGCAGCGCCGGCCGCGGCGGCGCAGGCCGTGCCCTGGTGGCAGAACGCGGTCATTTACGAGATCTATCCGCGCAGCTTCCAGGATTCCAAAGGCGACGGCATCGGCGATCTCAACGGCATCACCCAGCGGCTCGGCTATCTCGAATCGCTCGGCGTCGATGCGATCTGGATCGCGCCCTGTTATCCCTCGCCGCAGGTGGACTTCGGCTACGACATCTCCGACTACCAGGCGATCGATCCGGCGTACGGGACGCTCGCCGATTTCGACCGCCTGCTCGCCGAAGCCGGCCGGCACCACATCCGGGTGATCCTCGACATGGTGCTCAACCACACCTCGGACAAGCACCCGTGGTTCGTCGAGGCGGCGGGCTCGCGCTCGGCGCCCCACCACGACTACTACTTGTGGAGCGACGGGCGCACCGATGCCGCCGGCCATCGGCAGCCGCCCAACAACTGGATCAGCCTCTTCGGAGGCTCGGCCTGGGAGTACGTGCCCGCGGTGGACCAGTTCTACTACCACAGGTTTTACCGCCAGCAGCCGGACCTCAACTGGCGTAACCCGCAGGTCGAGAAGGGGATGTTCGCCGCCATGCGCTTCTGGCTCGACCGTGGTGTGGCCGGGTTCCGGCTCGATGCCATCACGGCGCTGCTCGAGGACCCGCAGCTGCGCGACGAGCCGGTGCTCGGCGGTACCAATGCGCAGGGCGACCCGAACCTGAGAGAGATCTACGTCGACAACCTCCCCGGCAATCACGACATCATCCGCCGCATGCGCGCCATGATCGACAGTTACCAGGGCGAGCGGCTGCTGGTCGGCGAGACCTACGTCGCCCGCACCGCGCAGCTCTACCCGTGGTATGGCGGCGCCCGGCACGATGAGCTGCAGCTGCCGATGGACACGCTCGTGGGTCTCGACAAGCGGCTCGATGCCGGCCGGTTCCGCCGCCTCCTCAGCGAGACGCAGACTGACCTGCGCGGCTCGCAGCCGCTGCTGGTATTCGACAATCACGACAACGTCCGCAGCTGGGACCGCTACGGCGACGGCAGCCATAACGCCGAGATCGCGCGGATCGTCGCCGCGCTGCTGCTCACTTCGCGCGACGCGGCGCTGCTCTACCAGGGCCAGGAGATCGGCCAGATTACGGCGACCCCGACCCGCGTCGAGGACGTGCGCGACCCGATCGGCATCACCGGCTGGCCGAAGGAGAAGGGCCGCGATGGCGAGCGCACACCGATGCAGTGGGACACCTCGAACGCGCAGGCCGGCTTCAGCGCCAACCCGCACACCTGGCTGCCCGTGACCGCGAACTACCCGACCGTCAACGTGCAGACCGAGTCGGCCGATCCGAAGTCGCTCCTCAACTGGTACCGCGGACTCATCGAGCTCCGCCGCAGCAACGCGGCGCTGCGCGAGGGCCGCACGGTGATGCTGGACCGATCCAACAGCCACGTCCTCACTTATGCGCGCGTGGCCCCCGGCGGCGAGACGATCCTGGTCTCGCTCAACATGTCGGGCCAGCCGCAGACGATCGCGCTCGGGCTCGCGGCCGCCGGGGTGCGCGGCACGCACCTGAAGACGCTGCTCGCCAACCCCGACCCCATTGCGGCAACCGCAGCGGATCGCCCCGTGACGCTCAGGCCGTTCGCGGCCTGGGTCGCGGCCGTCGACTGACGCCCGCTCCTCGGCCTCAGCGCTCCTTAGATGCGCACGGTGCGCTCGCGATCGAGTCCCAGAGGATCAGCGCATTGCACGCCGCGGCGAGCCACGGGTATTTTGTCGGCCGTGCGCGAGCGGATCTCACCGGCGGATTCCAGCCCCGTCACTCTGCAAGTGTCTGACGGGCTGTCCGTCTCGGGACTGCTGGTTGCGCCGCCGGCCGCACGTGCCTGCTACGTGCTGGCGCACAGCGCGGGCGCCGGTATGGAGCACGCCTCGATGCGCGCGGTCGCCGCGGGGCTCGCGAACCTCGGCGTCGCCACGCTGCGCTATCAGTTCCCTTACATGGAGCGCGGCTCGCGCCGTCCGGATCCGCCGCCGCTGTGCCACGCGACGGTGCGCGCGGCGGTGGCCGCGGCGGGACGCCTCACCCCGGGACTGCCGCTCGTGGCCGGCGGACGCTCCTTCGGCGGCCGCATGACATCCCAGGCGCAGGCGAGCGCGCCGCTCGCGGGCGTCCGTGGGCTGGCTTTCCTCGCCTTTCCGCTGCATCCGGCGGGCGAACCGTCCGACGGCCGTGCCACGCATCTGTCGGACGTACTGGTGCCGATGTTGTTCCTGCAGGGCACGCGCGATGCCCTGGCGGAGCGCGCCCTGATCGAGGCGGTGGCCGCGCGCCTCGGCGCCCGCGCGACGCTCAGCTTCATCGAGCAGGCGGACCACTCCTTTCATGTCCCCGCAAGCAGCGGGCGCAAGGACGCAGAGGTGCTCGCCGAAGTGCTGCGGCGGCTCGCCGCCTGGATCGACACGCTCATGTAACATGACCTGACCGTGCCCAAGCGCGCCCTCGAACGCTACGCCGCCAAGCGCACCTTCACGCGCACGCCCGAGCCGCCCGCGAAGACCGCGGCGCGGCGCCACGGACCGCTGCTGTTCGTGGTGCAGAAGCACGCCGCACGGCAGCTGCACTATGACTTCCGGCTCGAGCTCGACGGCGTGCTCAAGTCCTGGGCGGTTCCCAAGGGACCCTCGCTCGACCCCGACGACAAGCGCATGGCGGTCGAGGTCGAGGACCATCCGTTCGACTACGCCTCCTTCGAAGGGGTGATTCCGGAGAAGCAGTACGGCGCCGGCAACGTGATCGTGTGGGACTGCGGCGTGTACTCACCGGATGAGGGCGGGCAGTACTCCTTCACCGACCGTGAGGCGGCCGAACGGCGCGTGCGCGCCGAGCTCGCCCGGGGGAAGCTGAGCTTTCTGTTGCGCGGCGAGAAGCTCAAGGGCTCCTTCACCCTGGTGAAGACCCGCACCGGCAACCAGTGGCTCCTCATCAAGCACCGCGACCGCTTCGCGCAGGCCAACGACGTGCTCGCGCTGCCGGCGTCGGTGCTTTCGGGGCTCAACCTCGATCAGATGACACCCGAGAGCACGCCGCCGCGGCTCGATGCCGGGCTGCTCGCGCCGGCCGGGCCGCAGGAGGCGATGCCACGCGAGCTCGCGCCGATGCTGGCCGAGACCGCCGCGGGGATCGATTCGGACCCGCAATGGCGCTATGAGCCCAAGCTCGATGGCTACCGCGTCATCGCCTATGTCCGTGGCGCCGACGTGCAGCTCAAGTCGCGCCGCGGGCTCGACCTGACGGGCTCTTTCCCGGAGCTGACGCAGGAGCTCGCAGCCCAGGCGATCGAGCAGATGATCCTCGACGGCGAGATCGTCGCGCTGGATGCTGCCGGGCACCCGTCGTTCAACGCCCTGCAGAATCGCGCGCAGCTCAAGAGCGCCACCGAGATCGCCGCCGGGCGGCGCGACACTCCGGTGGTGCTGGTGTGCTTCGATCTGCTGCACTTCGCGGGCCTGAACCTGCGCGGCGCGCCCTATCTCGCCCGCCATCGTTATCTCGCACAGTGCCTGCTGCCGTCGGCGCACCTGCAGCTGGTGCACAGCTCGGATAACGGGCCGGAGCTTTATCGCGTGGCGTTGAGCCACGGCTTCGAGGGCGTCGTCGCCAAGCGCGGCGACTCGGCCTATCAGCCCGGCAAGCGCTCGCGCGCCTGGCTCAAGATCAAGGCGGCGCAGTCCGCGGAGCTCGTGATCGGCGGCTTCACGCGCGGCAAGGGCGCGCGCGACCCCCTGGGCGCCCTGCTCCTCGGCTACTTCGACGGCAAGGCGCTGCGCTACGCCGGACATGTGGGCTCGGGACTCGATGACGAGGTGATCGCCCGGCTCCTCGAGCGCACCGGCAGGCTCACGCGCAAGGAATCCCCGTTCGCCGACGAGGTGCCGCTGCACCGGCCGACGACCTGGCTCGCGCCGAAGCTGGTCGCCGAGGTAACGTTCGCCGAATGGACGCCGGCCGGATCGCTGCGCGCACCGGTGTTCGTGCGACTGCGCGACGACATCGAGCCCGCTGACGTGAAGAAGCCCGATCCGAACGCCAAGCCCCCCGGCCCCGCCGATCCTGCGCCCGCGCGCCGCGGCGGCGCAGGGCGAGCGCCGCAGGCCGCGACGCGCGGTGCGCGCGCTGACCCCGATCCACCCGATGCAGTGGGTCCGATCCTCGAGCAGCTCGACAACCGCGCCACGCGCCTCGACCTCACGGTCGGCGGCGCGCGCATCCGCCTCACCAACCTCGATCGCGTCTACTGGCCTGCGGCGGGCAAGGGCAGCCCCGCGGTAACCAAGCGCGACCTGCTGCGCTACCTCGCACGGGTCGGGCGCTTCATGTTGCCGCACCTCGAGGACCGGCCGCTCACCATGATCCGCATGCCCGAAGGGATCAACGGCGAGCGCTTCTTCCAGAAGCACTGGGAGCAGGCGCTCCCGGAGTTCGTCGAGACCGTCACCGTGTTCTCGGAGACCAAGGACGAGCAGCACCGTTACCTGCTCGCCAACAACCTGCCGACGCTGCTGTGGCTCGGGCAGATCGGCACGCTCGAGTTCCACATCTGGCATTCGCGTGCCCGCTCAGGCCCCGACACGCCCAGGGCCAGCACCGACTACGCGAGCTCGCTCGCCGCGCTCGAGGCCTCGGTGCTCAACTACCCCGACTACCTGGTGTTCGACATCGATCCCTACATCTACTCGGGCAAGGAGGCGAAGGGGGCGGAGCCCGAGCTCAACAAGAAGGGCTTCGCCGTCGGCAAGCGCGTCGCTTTCTGGCTGCGCGCGCTGCTCAAGGAAATGGGCCTCGAGGCCATCATCAAGACCTCGGGCAAGACCGGCCTCCACATGTTCGTCCCGATCGAGCGGACCGTGACCTTCGATGAGGCCCGCCACATCTGCGAGAGCATTGGCAGGCACGTGCTGCGCGAGCACCCCAGGGACATCACCATGGACTGGGCGATCGAGAAGCGCACCGGCAAGATCTTCATCGACTACAACATGAACGTGCGCGGTAAGACGCTCAACGTCGCCTACTCCCCCCGGGGGGTCCCCGGGACGCCGGTTTCGATGCCGGTCACCTGGGAAGAGCTCGAGGCGGCCGAGCCGATGGACTTCACTCTCAATAATGTGCCCGCCCGCTTGGAAAAGAGGGGGGACCGGTGGCATGATGTACTTGAGCTAAAACAGAGCCTTACGAAGGCTTTTAGTGTCAAGGGTGAGAAGTAGAAGGTGACGGTATGGCCGCAACTCGCTCGATAGGTTCTCTGACGGTGTCTTTCGGACTGGTCGCGATCCCGGTGAAGCTGTTCACCGCGAACCAGTCCTCGAACGCCATCTCCTTCAACCTGCTGCACAAGGCCGACGGCTCGCGCCTCCGGCAGCAGTACATCTGCCAGAAGGACGGGGCCGTGGTCGAGCGCGACGACATGGTCAAGGGCTACGAGTTCGCCAAGGACCAGTACGTGCGCTTCACCCCCGAGGAGATCAAGGCGCTCGAGGAAGTCGGCAGCCACGCGGTCGAGATCTCTGAGTTCGTACCGATCGAGTCGATCGACCCCGTCTACTACGACAAGACGTACTACCTGGCCCCCGACAAGGGTGCGGCCAAGCCCTATGCCCTCCTCACCGAGGCCCTGAAGCAGGCCGGGCGCTGCGGCGTCGGCCGCTGGGCGGCCCGCGGCAAGGGGTACCTCGTGATCCTGCGGCCGATCGGCGACGTGCTCGCCATGCAGCAGCTGCACTCTGCGGCGGACGTGCGCCGTGCGACCGAGGTCGACATTCCCAAGCCCGAGGTGAAACCGGCGGAGCTCAAGCTCGCCCAGCAGCTCATCGACGCGCAGACATCCGAGAAATTCGATCCGGACGCCTACAAGGACGAGGTACGGGGACGCATCGAGACCGCGATCAAGAAGAAGGTAGACGAGGGCCAGGAGATCACCATGGTCGAGCCCGCCCCTCCGGGCGAAGGCAAGGTCATCGACCTCATGGAGGCGCTGCGCGCCAGCCTCGAGCGAAAGGGCAAGCCGCGCGAGGACGCGCTGGGCCCGCGCAAAGCTCCCAAGCGCGTCGAGGAACCGGCTAAAGTAGTGCGCAAGGCG
>DASPOP010000254.1:0-5568 GCA_035625955.1 Steroidobacteraceae bacterium
CGGGGCGACCTGCAGCGACAGGTAGCTGTCGTCCCCGGTGCTCGGGCGGATCACGACCGCGTTCGAGTAGTCGCCGCCGGCGAGGTAGCGCACGAACTCGGGCTCGCGCAGCAGGTGCTCGATGCGCATGCCGAGGTCACCCGTGCGCCGCAGGTTGAGCAGCCGCGCCGCCATGCGGTTGAACCAGACGATCTCGCGCTGTGCGTTGAGGATCACGACGCCGTTGGGGAGTGCCGCCGTCGAGCGCTGCAGCTGGCGCATCAGCTGCACGAAGCGCTGCTTGTGGAAGCGCTTGCGCCGGTGCAGCCGCACGACCTGGGCGATGATCTCGCCCCATACGCCGCCGACGTCCGGAGGATCGGCGTAGTTGCGGTGCCGCAGCCACCACTCCAGACGAAACAGGTTGGCGAGCACCCAACCGAGGTGCAGAGCGAGAGCGCAGGCGAGTCCCGCCCAGAGATTGCCGAGCAGCCAGCCCGCGCCCAGGCCCGCCAGGACCGTGGCGAACAGGCGGCCGATGGTGAACCACCACATCTGCGTCGCGGGTTGCATCACTGCCTGAAGCCGTGCCGGCGTGTCAGACCGTCCGGGCGGAGAAGCGATACCCCGAGCCGCGCACGGTCTGCACGAAGCGATCGTACCCGAATTCCTCGAGCGCCTTGCGCAGGCGGCGGATGTGCACGTCGATCGTGCGTTCCTCGACGTAGACGTTACCGCCCCAGATACGATCGAGCAGCTGATCGCGTGTGTAGACCCTTTCCGGATGGGTCATGAAGAACTCGAGCATGCGGTACTCGGTCGGGCCGAGCCCGACGGTGCGGGGACCGACCATGACCCGATGGCTTCCCTGATCGAGCACCAGCCCTTCGAACTCGATGAGCTCATCGACCCCGCTGGGCGTGGAGCGGCGCAGCACGGCGTTGATGCGCGCGAGGAGCTCCCGCGGCGAGAAAGGCTTGGTGACGTAGTCGTCGGCGCCGCCTTCCAGACCCGCCACCTTGTCGCCCTCCTCGGCGCGCGCGGTGAGCATGATGACCGGAAGCTCGCACGTCTCGCGGTCGCGCTTCAGGGCGCGCGTCAGCTCGAGCCCGCTCATGTCGGGAAGCATCCAGTCGACCAGGATGAGGTCCGGGCGTATGTCCGCGAGCGCGGCGCGGGCCGAGCGGCAATCCTCGGCCTCGCGCACCTCGAACCCCGCGCGCTTCAACCCGAACGCGATCATCTCCCGGATCGGGCGCTCGTCCTCGACTATGAGAACCTGTTTGGCGGGCATGGTGGGCAGCGTTCCCCTGCTGGCGCGCGAGTATTACAGGGGTACTGTGTTGCAGATTCGTGACAAGTCTGCAAGTGTTTGTTTCAGTTCAATGACTGGTGTTCGCGCGATGCACTACGTCGTCGCGCAAATAGACAGGCAAGGCCTCTTCGGGGCTGTGGAGCCTCCCTGCGATGACTTCCGGAACTGCGAGCAGCGCGATTTCGGCCGCCCGCGGATGAACCTCGCTGATCCCGGCCAGGGGCCTGGAGAAAGCGCTTCGAAGCTGCGGATAGGCCGCAAATCCAGTCCCCGCGCCGCGGAGCCCGGAACCCAGGGCCCAGCCGGCGGGCAATGCCACCTGGCCGGGGTCGCTCACGCGCTCGTCTCCTACGGGAGCCGCGAGGCCCTCGGCGGAACGGGCAAAGCAGCCCCAGTACACCTCGCGCATGCGCGCATCGTTGCAAACCAGTACGCGCTGCGCGCTCGCATCGTCTCCGAGGACTCTCTGGGCCACCGCCGCGAGATCCGACACCGGCACGACGGGGATTCCACCACCGTGGGCGAGGCCCTGGGTGACACTCGCGGCGAGGCGCACGCCGGTGAAGGAGCCCGGCCCGCGGCCAAAGGCGATCGCCGTAACGCCCGAAAGTGAAGCGCCAGCCTCGGCCAGCACCTCATCGATCATGGCGAGGATATTCTCGGCGTGACCGCGCTCGAGCAGCCGCTCGCGCGCGGTGAGCTGACCGTCGACGAGCAGCGCCGCCGAGCAGTTCTCGGTCGCCGTATCGAGGGCGAGGATTTTCACGACGCGCTCATCTCACGGGCGCGGCGGTCCGCGGGGCGTGCTTGCGCAGGAAGCGCCGCACCTCGTCCGCATCCTGCGTGACGGTCATGGGCGGCAGCGCGGCGAGAAACACCCGCCCGTAGCTGCGCGCGAGCATGCGCGGATCGCAGATGACGACCGCCCCGTAGTCGTCCTCGCTGCGGATCAGACGCCCGGCTCCCTGCTTCAGGGCCAGCGCGGCCTCGGGCAGCTGGTAGTCGCGGAAGCCGTTGGCGCCGCTCGCGTTCAGGTGCTCGATGCGCGCGCGCACCAGCGGATCGTCGGGGGAGGCGAACGGCAGCTTCTCGATCACCACGAGCCGCAGCGCCTCGCCTTTCACGTCGACCCCTTCCCAGAAGCTGGCGGTGCCGAGCAGCACCCCGTTGCCGTCGTGGCGAAACTCCTGCAGCAGCCGCTCGCGCGGCGCCTCGCCCTGAACGAAGAGCCGCTGCGGCGCCGCTCCGTTCCAGCGAGCGCGCAGCAGCGCGGCACCCTGGGCGAGCGCGCGGTGGCTGGTGAAGAGCACGAATGCCCCGCCCCCCGCAGCCTCGATCAGCGGCAGCGCGGTATCGATCACCGCGGCCACGTACTCGGGTGAGCGCGGGTCGGGCATGCGCTCCGGCAGATACAGCAGGCTCTGGCGCTCGTGATCGAAGGGGCTGTCGATGCGGAGCGTCGGGCATTCGGCGATGCCGAGCCGCCCGGTGAAGTGTCCGAATTCCTCCCCGAGCGACAGCGTCGCGGAGGTGAAGATCCACGCTCCCCGCCGCGCCTCGAGCAGCGCGCGAAAACGCGCCGAGATGTCGAACGGCAGGAGGCTCAGGTTGATCCCGCGCGCCGTGACCTCGATCGCCCGTGCCCCGTCGAGCTCATCCGTCGCCGCGATCCGGCTCAAGGAAGCGGCGAGATCCGCGCCGCGGGCCGCGAGTTGCGCCATGGCCGCCTCGTCGCCGAGCGCCGCCAGCGATTCCCCGAGGCGCGCGATCGAGTCCGCGAGCTCGTGCGCGGCGTCACCCAGGCGCCCGCTGCGGGTGCTCCAGGCCGTGCGGGCCGCGCCGCCGGCGCCCGCTGACGCCGCCGGCCCCGCGCACCGCAGCTCCCGCAGGTCCTCCTCGACCGCGTGCAGATGATCGGTCAGCGCGCCCGAGCTGCGCCCTTTGCGAAGCTCGAGCTCGACGTCCCTGAGCAGGCTCTCGACCTGCCGGCTGCTGACACTCGCGCCGAAGAACTGGGTGGCGAGATCCGGGATCTGATGCGCCTCATCGAGAATCACCGCGTCCGCCGACCCGAGCAGGTCGCCGAAGCCGTCCTCTTTCAGGGCGAGATCCGCGAGCAGCAGGTGGTGGTTGACGATGACGATGTCGGCATCCAGCGCCTCGCGGCGCGCGAGCGCCACATGGCAGCGCGAGATCTCCGGGCAGCGCACTCCCAGGCAGGACTCGCGCGTGGAGGTAACCTGCCCCCACACCGGATGCGAGTCGGAGAGTCCCCCGACCTCGGCCAGATCCCCGCTGCGCGTGGTGCGCGCCCAGCGCGCGATACGCGTGAGCGTGGCGCGACTCGCGCGCGAGCCTGCCGCCTCGCCACCGATCATCGTGAGCTGCTCGCCCGCGCCTTCCGTCGCACCGAGGCGATAGCGGCACAGATAATTCGCCCGCCCCTTGAGAAGCGCGACGCGCGCGGGCCTGCCGAGCGCCGCGCTCACGAGCGGCAGATCCTTCGAGTACAGCTGATCCTGGAGTGTGCGGGTGCCGGTGGAGATGAGTACGCGCGTCCCGGAAAGCAGCGCCGGCACGAGGTAGGCGAAGGTCTTTCCGGTGCCCGTGCCCGCTTCGACCACGAGCGTCTCGCGGCCCTCGAGCGCCCCGGCGACACGCTCGGCCATGCGCAGCTGCTCGCGCCGCACACGAAAGTCCGACAGGGCGCGCTCCAGGGGGCCTCCCTGTCCGAATATGTCCTCAAGATCGAGCATTCGGGGACTTCAGGAGCTCATCGCCGCGAAGCATCCTCGCTTGCCGCGCGGCAGCTGTCGAGACGCATATCTTCCTGAATTTCCTGCAAAGAGCGCTTACCCCGACGAGTCCAAGGGGCCGCCGACGTCCGAGGCTACTGTAGCAGGGCGCACCACCCGGCCGGGATATACTTGGCCGTTTAGGGGACCGCCCGACGAGAGGAACCGACCGGATGGCCGCTCCTGCGCACAAGATGACCCCCCTGCCCCACTTAAGCCGCGCGGTTGCCGAGTGGGTGAACTCGGTGCGCGAGCTCACTCAGCCACGTGCCATCCACTGGGTCGAGGGGACCGACGCCGAGGCGCGCGAGCTCACCGCAGAACTGGTGCGCAGCAAGGAGCTCACAGCGCTCAACGCGCAGGAGTTCCCCGGCTGCCACCTGTACCGCTCGGCACCCAATGACGTCGCCCGAGTGGAGCACCTCACTTATATATGTACCCGCTCCCGGGAGGACGCGGGCCCGAACAACCACTGGATGGACCCGCAGCAGGCGCACTCGAAGATGCGCGAGCTGTTCAAGGGATGCATGCGCGAGCGGACGCTCTATGTCATCCCCTACTGCATGGGGCCGCTCGACTCGCCGCTGTCCCGCCGCGGCATCGAGCTCACCGACAGCCCCTATGTCGTGCTCAACATGCTGATCATGACGCGCGCCGGGCGCGCCGCGCTCGAGCTGATCGCGCGCGACGGCCGCTTCGTGAAGGGGCTGCACTCGATCGGCGAGCTCGATCCCGAGCGGCGCTTCATCATGCATTTCCCCGAGGAGCTCGCCATCGAGAGCTACGGCTCCGGCTACGGCGGCAACGCGCTCCTCGGCAAGAAGTGCCACGCGCTGCGCATCGCCAGCTGGCAGGCGCGCACCGAGGGCTGGCTCGCCGAGCACATGCTGATCGTCGGATTGCAGAATCCGGCGGGCGAGACGCACTACATCGCCTGCGCCTTCCCTTCCGCCTGCGGCAAGACCAACCTCGCGATGCTGGTTCCGCCCGAATCGATGCCGGGCTGGCGGGTCTTCACGATCGGCGAAGACATCGCCTGGCTGCATCCCGGACCCGACGGACGGCTGTGGGCCATCAACCCGGAAGCCGGCTTCTTCGGAGTGGTGCCAGGCACCAATCCGCAGACCAACCGCAATGCCTACGAGATGATCCGGCGCGACACGCTGTTCACCAACGTCGCGCTCACCGCCGACAATCAGCCCTGGTGGGAAGGACTCACGAGCGGCAAGCCGGTGCTCGACTGGCAGGGGCGCCCGTACGATCCGGCCCGCGGCCCGGCGGCGCATCCGAACTCGCGCTTCACGGTCGCCGCGAATCGCAATCCGAGCTACTCGGCGCGGATGGAGGACCCCGCCGGCGTACCGATCACCGCGCTCGTGTTCGGCGGGCGGCGCCGCGAGGTGGCGCCGCTGGTCTACGAGGCGCGAGACTGGCAGCACGGCGTGCTGCTCGGCGCCTCACTCGCCTCCGAAACTACCG
>DASPOP010000255.1:0-12514 GCA_035625955.1 Steroidobacteraceae bacterium
CCGTGCAGCAGCACCAGGCTCATCTGCAGCAGGATCTTGAGCTTCTTGGCGATCGTGTCCGACTCGCAGTTGTCGAAGGTCTCGGCGCAGTCGCCGCCCTGCAGGAGGAACGCCTCGCCACGCTGCGCCGCCGCGAGGCGCGCCCGCAGCGCCTCGACCTCCCACGAGACCACGATCGGCGGCAGCCGCGAAAGCTCGGCCACGGTGCGCTCGAGCGCCTTTGGGTCGCGGTACACCGGCTGCTGCTGGGCGGGCCGGGTCTGCCAGCTCGCGCTGTGCCAGGACGTGGTCTCGGGAGAACGCATGGAATCGATCCTAGCACGCGTCCCCGGAGCCCAAAGTCGGCCCTCGGGGGCGCCGACGGGAGGGCGCCAGGCCCGCTGGCTTTGCCGCCTCATCGCGGGCAGAATGCGCGCCTTTTCGAGAGGGCTCTATGCATCGCGTACTGATCCTCGGCGCCGGAAAGATCGGCGCATTGATATCCGGATTGCTTGCTGAATCAGGCAGTTACAAGGTACAGCTGGCCGACATGGATGGCGCGGCGGCCGAGGCCGTGGCGCGCGCGCACTCCGGGCTCGAGCTTACGGCTCTGGCCCTCGACGCGAGCCAGCCCGAGCTCCTCGAGCGCCACATTGCGAGCCACCCGGTCGATGCCGTCATCTCCGGCCTGCCCTACTACTGCAACCGCGGCGTGGCCGAGGTGGCGCGCCGCGCGCGCCTTCACTACTTCGACCTCACCGAGGACGTCGAGGTCACCCGCGCCGTGCGTGCGATCGCCTCGGGGGCATCCCAGGCGTTCGTGCCCCAGTGCGGCCTCGCGCCGGGCTTCATCAGCATCGCGGCGGCCGAGCTCATCACGCACTTCGATGAGCTGCGCTCGGTGAAGCTGCGCGTCGGCGCCCTCCCGCAGCATCCCAACAACGTGCTCAAGTACTCCCTCACCTGGTCGACCGAGGGGCTCATCAACGAGTACGGCAATCCCTGCCAGGCGATCAGCGACGGCCGGCTGGCCGAGATCGCTCCCCTCGAGGGCCTCGAGGAGATCGAGATCGACGGCATGCGCTACGAGGCCTTCAATACCTCGGGGGGCCTGGGCTCCCTCGCCGAGACCCACGGCGCGCAGTGCGAGACGATGAACTACAAGACGATCCGCTACCCCGGGCATTGCGAGCAGATGCGACTGCTCATGAACGACCTCAAGCTCAATCACGACCGCGGAACCCTGAAGCGCATCCTGGAGAACGCCGTGCCGCAGACGCTCCAGGACGTGGTGATCGTCTACGCCGCCGTGACCGGCAAGCAGGACGGACAGCTGCGCGAGGAGAACTACGTCAACAAGATCTATCCGCAGGTGATCGCCGGACGGTTGTGGTCGGCGATCCAGGTCGCGACCGCCGCCGGCATCACTGCCGTGGTCGACCGGGTGCTGGCGCACCCGGCGCGCTATCACGGCTTCGTCGCCCAGGAGCAGTTCCGTCTCACCGACATCGTCGCCAACCGCTTCGGCCGCTATTACGCGCCCGGCGGCACCAAGCAGGTCTCGGGCGAAGTAATCGTGTCCGGCAAGACCGGTCATCAGCGCCACCGCAGGATGGCCGCGCGATGAGCGCCGTGGACGTCAACGCGCTGCTCGCGCGGCTCGAGCTCTCGGCCGTCAACTCCGGTGCCTGGTCCGGACAACATGGCTGGTCGAAGCGCACCGAGGCGCCGCTCCTCAACGTGAAGAATCCGGCGAGCGGCGCCCTCATCGCGCAGGTGCGCCCGGCCGCGGACGCGGACTACGAGAGCGTCATCGCGAGTGCGAGTGAGGCCGCGGGCGCCTGGCGCGAGGTTCCGGCCCCGAAGCGCGGCGAGGCCGTGCGGCTTCTCGGGGAGGAGCTGCGGCGGCACAAGACCGACCTCGGCACGCTGGTGTCGCTCGAGAACGGCAAGATCCTCGCCGAGGGCCTGGGCGAGGTGCAGGAGATGATCGACATCGCCGACTTCGCCGTCGGCCAGTCGCGCATGCTCTATGGACTGTCGATGCACTCCGAGCGCCCGCGTCATCGCATGAGCGAGCAGTGGCACCCGCTCGGCATCGTCGGCATCATCTCGGCGTTCAACTTCCCGGTGGCGGTGTGGGCGTGGAATGCGCTGCTCGGCGCCATCTGCGGCAACGCCTGTGTCTGGAAGCCTTCGCACAAGACCCCCTTGAGCGCGCTCGCGGTGCAGCAGATCTGCAGCCGCGTGATGAAGTCCGCCGGCCTGCCGGCGGTGTTCCAGATCTTCATCGACGGCGGCACCGGGCTCGCGACCCGGTTCGTCGAGGACCGGCGCGTCGCCCTCATCTCCTTCACCGGCTCGACCGAGGTAGGCCGCAAGGTCGGCGAGCGCGTCGCGGCGCGCCTCGGCAAGAGCCTGCTCGAGCTCGGCGGCAACAACGCCGTGATCGTCGACGAGACTGCGAATCTCGACCTGGCCGTACCCTCGATCGTGTTCGGCGCGGTCGGCACCGCCGGGCAGCGCTGCACTTCGACGCGCCGCGTGCTCGCCCACAGGGCAATCGCGGCGGAGCTCGAGAAGCGCCTCATTCATGCCTACAAACAGGTGCGCATCGGCGATCCGCTCGAGCCGGGAACCCTGATGGGACCGTTGATCGACGCCAAGGCGGTGGCGGGCTACCAGGCCGCGGTCAGCGCCGCGCAGGCGGCGGGCGGCGAGCTGCTCTACGGCGGCAGGGTGCTCGAGAGCGCCGGCAACTTCGTCGAGCCCGCCATCGTGCGCGCCCGCAACGAATGGCCCATCGTGCAGACCGAGACCTTCGCCCCGCTGCTGTATCTCATCCCGGTGGAGTCGCTCGCCGCGGCCATCGCGGCGCAGAACGCCTCCGCCCACGGCCTGTCGTCGGCGATCTTCACCGACCGGCTGCAGAGCGCGGAGGCGTTTCTTTCCGCCGCGGGCAGCGACTGCGGCATCGCCAACGTCAACCTCGGCACTTCGGGGGCCGAGATCGGCGGCGCCTTCGGCGGGGAGAAGGACACCGGTGGCGGCCGCGAGTCGGGGTCGGACGCCTGGAAGGCCTACATGCGCCGCCAGACCAACACGGTCAACTGGAGCCGCGAGCTGCCGCTGGCGCAGGGCATCGAGTTCAAGGTGGAGTAGCCCGGGCGCTCAACGTCCGGGCAGATGCAGCGAGAAGCGTGCCCCGCCGAGCGGCGACTCGTCGACCTCGAGCCGCCCGCCGTAGAGATCCACCGTGTCGCGCACCATGGCGAGACCGAGCCCGTGCCCCGGCACGTTCTCGTCGGCGCGCACTCCGCGCTGCAGCACGCGCGGGCGGTCTCCGGGGGCGATGCCTGCGCCATCGTCCTCGACCGTGATGAGGAGCCGCTGGCGCACGGGGGCGAGCTCGTCGTTGCGCGCCGTGAGGCGCACGCGGCCACGGCACCACTTGCAGGCGTTGTCGAGCAGATTGCCGAGCATCTCGGTGACGTCGCCGCGATCGCCGACGAACAGACTGCCGGGCGCGACATCCAGCTCGAGCGACAGATCCTTGTGCCCGTACACCCGCAGCAGCGCCGCGCGCAGCTCGACCCCGACCTGTGCGAGGTCCACCGGCGCCTGACCGATGAGCGCCCCGCCCGAGGCGGAGGCGCGGTTCATCTGGTGCTCGATGATCCCGGTCATGCGGTCGATCTCGGTGCTGATCGTGCCGCTGTGCTCGCTGGGCGGCAGGATCGCCCGCATGACGGCGAGCGGGGTCTTGAGGCTGTGCGCCAGGTTGCCGAGGGTGTCGCGGTAGCGCGCGACGCGCTTGCGCTCCCCCGCGAGCAGCGTGTTGAGGTTGACGGCGACGCCCGAGAGCTCGCGCGGATAGCCGCTGCCGATCGTGTCGCTGCGCCCCTCCTCCACTTCGTGGATCTCGCGCTCCATGCGGCGCACCGGCGCCAGCACCCAACGCAGGAGCACGGCGAGCACGGCGAGCAGCAGCGCGGTCAGGCCGACGAACCAGCCGATCAGCTCCTGGCGAAAGCGCGACAGCTGCTCCTCGAAAGGCGTCAGGCTCACCGCGACGCTGAAGGTGAAACCCTGGGGTTCGTTCGGATCCTCTGCGAACTGGATGGCGCGGCTCTCGATGGCCACGCGGCTGTGCTGACCGAAGGTCGCGTAGCTCACGGTCCGGCCGCCGCGATTCAGCAGCGGGCCGAAATTGGTCGCGAGACCCGCGGCGGACGGCGAGCGCCACTCGTGATGCAGCGAGCGGATCTGGGCATAGAGCCCCGAGCGGGGCGTGGCGAGGCGTGGATCCAGCGAATTCGGTCCCGGTGCGTAGCCGCCGTTGTCCTGCGGTTCGGCGGCGGCGATCAGCCCCACCATCTGCCGGTCGAGCAGCTCCTCGAGCGAGCGCTCGGAGAGTGCGCGGAAGCCGGAATCCAGCACCCAGATCATCACGCCGGAGAACAGCGCCAGCGGCAGGGCGATCGATGCGAGCAGCCGCCGGCTGAGCGAGTGCACGGGGGACGGCGCTAGCTCGCCGGGTCGCGCGCCAGCGCAAAGCGGTAGCCGCGACCGCGCAGTGTCTCGATCGGCCGGAGCTGCTCCTGCGGGTCGAGCTTGCGGCGCAGCCTCCCCACCAACACCTCGATCACGTTGCTGTCGCGCTCGAAGTCCTGGTCGTAGAGCCGCTCGGTGAGCTCGGTTTTGGAAATCACGTCTCCGGCCCGCAGCATCAGGTGCTCGAGAATGCGGTACTCGAAGGTCGTCAGCTCGACGGCGCTGCCACTCACGCGCACCGTCTGGGCGCGCGTATCGAGCTCCACCGGACCGCAGCGGAGCAAGGGGCTCGCCCACCCTCCGGAGCGGCGCAGCAGCGCCTGCACGCGGGCCAGCACCTCCTCGAAATGAAAAGGCTTGGCGACATAGTCGTCCGCCCCGGCCTGCAGTCCCTCGACCTTGTCCTGCCAGTTGTCGCGCGCCGTGAGTATCAGAATCGGGTAGGTCTTGCGCGCCGCACGCAGACGGCGAATCACCTCGAGCCCGGCGAGCCCGGGGAGACCTAAGTCGATGATGGCGACGTCGAGCGGATACTCGCTGCCTGCGAACAGACCCTCGTTGCCGTCGGCGGCCTCATCTACCGTAAAGCCCGCGGCGCTGAGCCGCGTCTTGAGCGTCTCGCGCAGCGCCGCCTCGTCCTCGACCACCAGCACACGCATGCCTCCCCCCGGTACGCCTGTGTCAGAGGAACGCGCCGCTGGCCGCGTCCACGCGTACCGTCCACACGCGCCCCGCCTCGTTGAGGAGGCGCAGCACGTACACCGTGCGCCCGTTCTCCTGTCCGGTCTCGGCCTTGACGACGCGTGCATGGAAGCGCTGCTCGGCCAGCTTGACCGCCTGGTCCATGCTCATCGAGGCCGCGGTGAGCGCGATCACGGCGGGCTCACGTGCCGCCGGCGGCGTGGAGGGCGGTGTGTCGCTCGCGGCCCCCGCACCCGCCGGGCCCGTCAACAGCAGCGCGAGCCCGATGAATCGTTGCAGGTTCATTGCTGCGGCAAGCGTAACGCATCCGCGCACGGCCTGCTCTCTTCAGCCGCCGTTCAGCTTCGTCTCCCGCCAGAGCTCATCCCACTGCCCGGCCGACAGCTGCTCGAGCGCGAGGCCGCGCTCGGCAGCGAGCCGCTCCATGTTGCGGAAGCGGCGCTCGAACTTTGCATTGGCGCTGCGCAGCGCGGCTTCGGCGTCGAGCTCGAGGTGGCGGCCGAGATTCACGACCGCGAACAGCAGATCGCCGAGCTCGGCGGCCGCGTCCTGCCCGGCGCCGCCCCCTGCGGCCCTGCCGCCCGCCGCGAGCGCGGCGTCCAGCTCCCCGAGCTCCTCGTCGACCTTGGCGCGTACGCCGGCGGCATCCGGCCAGTCGAAGCCGACGCGCGCCGCGCGGCGCCCGAGCTTCGCAGCCCGCACCAGCGCGGGGAGCGCCGTGGGCACGCCGGCCAGAGTGCCGCGATCACCCGCGGCCCCCGCCGCCTGCATGCGCTCGCGCGCTTTCTGCGCCTCCCACTCCCGCGGCAGATGCTGCGCCTCGATAGTGGCGCCGGCGAACACATGCGGATGGCGCCGGACGAGCTTGGTGTGAATGGACTCGGCGACGTCGCCGAAGTCGAACCAGCCGCGCTCCTCGGCCAGGCGCGCGTGAAACACCACCTGAAACAGCAGATCTCCGAGCTCATCGCGCAGCCGCTCGTGCTCGCCGTGCTCGATCGCATCGGCGACCTCGTAGGCCTCTTCGATGGTATAGGGCGCGATGGTCTCGAAGCTCTGCTTCAGGTCCCAGGGGCAGCCGCGCTGCGGATCGCGCAGCCGCGCCATCAGCGTAAGGAGCGCCTCGAGCGCGCGCTGTGGATCGCTCATCGGAGCGTTCAGCCCGGCGCGCGCGCGGCGCCCTCGAACGGCAACGGGCCGACGCACAGGCGATAGAGCGTCAGCAGCATCCCGGCGGTCGCGCCCCAGATGGTGCGTCCCTCGAAGGGGATGTCCCAGAACTCGACCTCCTGGCCGCTGCGGATGAGGCGGCGGCGCTCGCGGCGGAAATTGGCCGCATCGAAGATATAGTCGAGCGGCACCTCGAAGGTCCCCTGCACTTCCTTCAGATCCGGCTGCAGCTCGAATCCCGCGCGCACGAAGCCTACGACCGGCGTAATGCGAAAGCCCGTGATGACGATATGGTCCGGAAGGTAGCCGGCCACCGACACCAGTCGCTCCTCGAGACCGATTTCCTCACGCGCCTCACGCAGCGCTGCGGCCGCCGGGCTCGGGTCGCTCGCCTCGATGTGCCCTCCGGGAAAACTCACCTGCCCGGCGTGCGTGCGCAGCCCCGCGGAGCGCTCGGTCAGCAGCACGGTGGTGCGTGGCCGCTCGACCAGTGGAATCAACACCGCCGCCGGTGTCGGCGCGGCAGGCAGCGAGCGCCGGTAGATCTCGCTGTCGGCCGCCGACAGTCCCGGCAGGATCCAGTCCGCCACCTCGTGGCGCGGCACCGTGTTGGCCAGCTTCGCGCGAACGATCGCCGCCCAGTCGCGTTGCCCCGCGGCGCCTTCCGCTCTCTCAGCCACCGCCGCTCGTGCCGCCCTTGATGCCGCCGCGGGTCAGCGCCGCGGGGTCGAGGAGCTTGTCGAGCTCCGCCGCCGGCAGCTGCGTCATCTCGCGGGCGACCTCGCGGATCGGACGGCCCTGCGCGTACGCCGCCTTGGCGATGGCCGCACCCTTCTCGTAGCCGATCACCGGGTTCAGGGCCGTCACCAGGATCGGGTTGCGGTCGAGCGCCTCGGCGATACGCGCCGCGTTCACCTTGAAGCCGGCGATCGCGCGGTCGGCCAGCAGCCGCGACACGCTGGCGAGCAGCGCGATGCTCTCGAGCAGGTTGTGGACGATGACCGGCAGCATGACGTTCAGCTGGAAGTTGCCCGACTGCCCGGCGATCGTGATGGTGGTGTCGTTGCCGATCACCTGTGCCGCCACCATGGCGGCGGCCTCGGGGATCACCGGGTTCACCTTGCCGGGCATGATGCTGCTGCCGGCCTGCAGCGCCGGCAGCGAGATCTCGCCGAGGCCCGCGAGCGGACCGCTGTTCATGAGACGCAGGTCGTTGGCGATCTTCATGAGGCTCACGGCGATCACCTTGAGCTGCCCGGAGAGCTCCACCGCCGTGTCCTGAGCCGACATCGCCTCGAAGTAGTTGGCCGCGGGCACGAAGTCGACGCCGGTGATCGCGGCGAGCTCCTCGCAGAAGCGCAGTCCGAACTCCGGATGCGCGTTGATGCCGGTGCCGACGGCAGTGCCGCCCTGGGCGAGCGCCAGCAGGCGCGGCTGCACCGACTCGAGCCGCGCCAGGCCGTTCTCGATCTGGGTACGCCAGCCCGAAAGCTCCTGGCCGAGCGTCACCGGCATGGCGTCCATCAGATGGGTGCGGCCGGTGGTGACGGTGTCGGCGAGCTCGCGCTCGCGCTGCGTGAGCGCATCACGCAGATGCGAGAGCGCCGGCACCAGCGAGCGCCGCACGGCGAGCGCCGCGCTCACATGGATGGCGGTCGGGATCGAGTCGTTGCTGCTCTGCCCCATGTTGACCTGGTCATTGGGGTGCACCGCGCTCTTCAGGCGTGCGCTCGCCAGCGTGGCGATCACCTCGTTGGCGTTCATGTTGCTGCTGGTTCCGGACCCGGTCTGGAACACGTCGATGGGGAACTGCGCGTCGTACCTTCCGGCGGCGACTTCGGCGGCCGCTGCCTCCACCGCCTCGGCAACCTTCGGCTCGAGGAGCTTCAGGCGGCGGTTGGCGCGCGCGGCTGCCTGCTTGACCAGCGCCAGCGCGGCGATGAAGCCGCGCGGCATGGTCAGGCCGCTCACCGGAAAGTTGTCCACGGCACGCTGGGTATGCGCGCCCCAGAGCGCGTCGGCGGGCACCTTGAGCTCGCCCATGCTGTCGCGCTCGATCCGGAAGGAAGTCGTCATGAGTACAACTCCGCTCATCGCCCGCTCGGTCCGCAGGCCCGGCCGGACGGCCGGATGCGTTATGATGATAACGCATGCCTGCAAGCCCCAGCGACGCCGTCGGCCCACTCGAGGCGCTCTCGCCCGTCGACGGGCGCTACGCGGGTACCGCCGCACCGCTGCGGGCGCTGCTGTCGGAAGCGGCGCTGATCCGCGAGCGCGTGCGCGTCGAGGCGCAATGGCTGCTGCAGCTGACGGCCGCGGTCCCGCAGCTGCCCGGCGCCAGGCTGAGCGCGGCCGTGCGCTCGCGCGCCCAGCAGCTCGCCGCCGTTCCCGACGAGGCTGCGCCGCCCGCCGTCAAGGCCATCGAGGCGCGGATCAATCACGACGTCAAGGCGGTCGAGTACTACGTGCGCGAGCAGCTCGCCGCCGCCGGGGCCTCCCCCGCCACTCTCGAGCTGGTGCACTTCGGCTGCACCTCCGAGGACATCAATAACCTTGCCTACGCGCGCCTGCTGCAGGCGGCCCGCAAGCTCCTCGCCGGGGTCCTCGAGGCGCGCATCGACGAGCTGGTGGCGCTCGCCCACCGCTATGCGGACTGCGCGATGCTGGCGCGCACCCACGGGCAGGCGGCGAGCCCGACGACTCTCGGCAAGGAGCTCGCCAACTTCGCGGCGCGCCTGATGCGCGCCGACTCCCGCTGGACCGCGGTCGCCATCCTCGGCAAGTGGAACGGTGCGGTCGGCAATTTCAACGCGCACGCCGGGACGCTGCCGGCGGTCGACTGGCCGGCGGTGGCGCGCGCCTTCGTCGAGTCGCTCGGGCTCGAGTACAACCCCTACACCACCCAGATCGAGCCCCACGACTGGATCGCCGAGTACTGCGACGCCCTCGCCGCCACCAACGTGGTGCTGATCGGTCTCGCCCGCGACATGTGGGGCTACATCTCGCTCGGCTATCTGCGCCAGCGCCTGGTGGCGGGCGAGGTCGGCTCTTCCACCATGCCGCACAAGGTGAACCCGATCGATTTCGAGAATGCCGAGGGAAATCTCGGGCTCGCCAACGCGCTGCTGCGCCACTTCGGCGAGAAGCTGCCGGTGTCGCGCTGGCAGCGCGATCTCACCGACTCGACCGTGCTGCGCAACCTGGGCGTTGCGCTCGGGCACACGCTGATCGCCTGGAGCGCGCTCGGGCGCGGACTCGCGCGCATCGAGGCGGACGCCGAGCGCATGACGAGCGACCTGGCCGACTCCTGGGAAGTCCTCGCGGAGCTCGTGCAAACCGCGCTGCGCGCCGCCGGCGTCCCGGGCGGCTATGAGCGCCTCAAGGATTTCACCCGCGGCCGCGAGATCGATGCGCGCAACCTGAGCGAATTCATCGACGGCCTGCCGCTGCCGGCGGCGGACAAGGCGCGGCTGCGTGCGCTCAAGCCCGCAGACTACCTGGGGTTGGCGGCGGCGCTGGCGCGCGGCATTTCGCGCCCTTGAGCGCAGCCGTATCCGCAAACTGTCGCCGGGACACGACATAACTGCGTTCCAAGTGCGAACTGCGCCGCGCTTTTGACTTACTGCGGCGGCCCCGGCCGGTCAAACCGTGACCGGTTCGACAATGTAAATGCTCGAGCGCTCACTAAGATCCCCTGCAACCTGCACACCGTGCGGGCAAGGGGTGGGTGCCACTCGTGGCGATTTCCGGGGAGCTCGATCTCAAGAACGGCTGGGCGCAGCTCGCGAACGCGCGCTACGCACCGGAATCGATGTCCCCGGGCAGCGGCCAGGGCTCGCGGCGCCAGCGGGACGCCGAGACTCTCACCGTCCTCACTACCCTCGCCGAGGTGCGTACCGCGGTCAACGAGATCGCCGCGACCGCGCAGCGACTCATCTCTATCTATACGCCGGACCTCGAGCCCGATCTCTACGACCAGACTCCTTTCCTCGAGGTGATCAAGCATTTCGTACTCACGCGCAGCTTCTCGAAGGTGCGCGTACTGCTCGCCGAGCCGACGCGTGTGATGCGCGACACCAACCGCTTCGTCGCCATGGGTCGCCGCCTCTCGAGCTGCATCGACATCCGCTACGTCGCCGCGCAGGCGCCGCAGCGCGCCTCCGCCTACCTGATCGCCGACGACCGCGCCATCGTCTATCGGCTGCGCGCCGATACCTGGGACGGCGTCGCCGACATCAACAACGTTCAGGCCGCGCGCGCTTATCTGCAGGAATTCGACCAGGTGTGGAACGCCAGCGCGGCCGAGCACGGGCTGCGCGCCGCACGCCGCGGCTGAGCTCTCTGCGGGCGGCGACCGCGCCGGGCACGCGGTAGAATTCCCGGATGGCTGCCGCCCCGACCCCCGCCACCGCTTCCCGCGTCATCGTCGCCCTTTCGGGCGGCGTCGACTCCGCGGTCGCGGCGCTGCTCCTGAAAGAGCAGGGATTCGAGGTCCAGGGGCTCTTCATGAGCAACTGGGACGAGTCGGCCGACGACATCTGGTGCACCGCCGCCCGGGACTTTCAGGACGCACGTGCCGTTGCGGAGCGCCTCGCAATCCCGCTGCACCGCGTGAGCTTCGCCGCCGAGTACCGCACGCGTGTGTTCGAGCATTTCCTGGCCGAGCACCGTGCCGGCCGCACGCCCAATCCCGATGTGCTCTGCAACCGCGAGATCAAGTTCGGGGTCGCACTCGAGTACGCGCGGCGCCTCGGCGCCACACGCCTCGCCACCGGACACTACGCGCGCCTCGTCGAGGGACCCGGGGGCATCGAGCTGCACAAGGCGCACGATGCCGGCAAGGACCAGAGCTACTTCCTGCACGCGGTGGCTGCCGGCGAGCTCGGGCAGAGCCTGATGCCGCTCGGCGGGCTCGAAAAGCGCGCGGTGCGCGAGCGCGCACGGCGCGCCGGGCTCCCGGTCTTCGACAAGCCCGACAGCACCGGCATCTGCTTCATCGGCGAACGGCCATTTCGCGAGTTTCTCGAGCGCTACCTGCCGCGCGCGCCCGGACCGATCGAATCATCCGACGGCGAGCGCCTCGGGACCCATGACGGGCTCGCCTTCTACACCCTGGGACAGCGCGGGGGCCTCAAGCTAGGCGGCCGCGCCGGCCGGGCCGAGCAGCCTTGGTATGTCGCCGCCAAGGATCCGGCGCGCAATGCGCTCATCGTCGTCCAGGGGCACGATCATCCGCTGCTCTCGAGCTCGGCGCTCACCACCGGGCGATGGCATTGGCTCCGCTCTCCGCCCGCGGGCCCGTTGCGCTGCACGGTAAAAGTCCGCTATCGCCAGGCCGACCAGCGCGCGCTTCTGACGCCGCGGCCGGACGGCACGGTGCACCTCGAATTCGCCGAGCCGCAGCGCGCCGTCACGGCCGGCCAGTACGCGGTCGCCTACGAGGGCGACCGTTGCGCGGGTGGCGGCGTCATCGAGGCGGTGGCTCAGCCGCTCACCCGGTCCGCCGCCGCCTGAGGCGGAGGCGGCAGGCGCCGGCCGCCCCCGATATAATTCCCGCAGCCAGCGGAGACACTCATGACGAACAGCTTCCGGGCGCGCTCGACGCTCAAGGTGGGCGAGCGCACGTACGAGATATGGAGTCTCGCCGCCCTGCCGCAGGACAAGGTCGCGCGCCTCCCCTACTCGCTGAAGATCCTGCTCGAGAACCTGCTGCGCTTCGAGGACGGGGTCAGCGTCACCCGCGCCGACATCGAGGCGCTGCTCGAATGGGACCCGGCGGCCGCGCCGGCGCATGAGATCGCCTTCACTCCGGCGCGGGTCATCCTCCAGGACTTCACCGGCGTCCCCTGCATCGTCGATCTCGCCGCGATGCGCGACGCCATCGTTCGCCTCGGCGGCGACGCCGAGCGCGTCAATCCCCTGAACCCCGCCGAGCTGGTCATCGATCACTCGGTGCAGGTCGATGAGTACGGCACGCCGAGCGCGCTGGCCGCCAACACAGCCATCGAATTCGCGCGCAATCGTGAACGCTATGCCTTCCTGCGCTGGGGTCAGACGGCGTTCCGCAATCTCGCCGTGGTGCCGCCGAGTACCGGCATCGTGCACCAGG
>DASPOP010000256.1:0-5013 GCA_035625955.1 Steroidobacteraceae bacterium
GCGCGCCTACATCGTCGGCCGCGTCGTCTCACGCGGCTTGCTGGTGCCGCTGGTGATCGCCCTGAAGAACACCGACAGCGGCCTGCTGGTCGATGCGGTGATGCTCGCCGAGGACGACGTCAGCATCGTCTTCAGCTACACCCGCTCCTACTACCACGTCGACCTGGAGCGCGTCGCCGAAGCGGTGGTGTTCCTGCGCTCGATCATGCCGCGCAAACCCGTGAGCGAGCTGTTCACGGTGCTGGGGCGCGCACGACAGGGCAAGACCGAGCGCTACCGCGAGCTGGTGCGCCACCTCGAGCGCACCGAGGACCTGTTCAGCCACGCACCCGGGGAGCGCGGGCTGGTCATGGTGTGCTTCACGCTGCCCTCCTTCGATGTCGTCTTCAAGGTGATCCGCGACCGCTTTCCGCCGCCGAAGACGGTGCTGCGCGAAGAGGTGATGGCGAAGTACCAGATGGTCTTCATCCACGACCGCGCCGGACGGCTGGTGGACGCGCAGGAGTTCCGCCGCCTGCGCTTTCCGCGCGCGCGCTTTGCCGCCGAGCTGCTCGAGGAGCTCGAGCGTGAGGCCACGCTCACGGTGCACCAGGACGGCACCGATCTGGTGTTCGACCACATGTACGTCGAGCGCCGCATGACGCCGCTCAACCTGTACCTGCGCGACGCCGGCTCCGCAGCCGCGGTGCGTGCCGCGCTCGACTACGGCCAGTGCATCCGCGATCTCGCCTGCACCAATATCTTTCCGGGCGACCTGCTGCTGAAGAACTTCGGCGTGACGCGCCACGGGCGCGTCATCTTCTATGACTACGACGAGCTCTGCCGGGTGACCGACTGCAACTTCCGCGACCTGCCCGAGGCGCAGAATCCCGAGGACGAGATGCGGGGCGAGGCCTGGTTCTACGTCGCGGAGAACGACGTCTTTCCCGAGACCTTCATGCGCTTCCTCGCCTTCGGCGACGAGGAGCGCGCGGCGCTGCTGCGGGTGCACGCGGAGATCCTCACCGCGAAGTTCTGGCGCGACATGCAGCAGCGGCTGCGCGAGGGCGAGGTGGTCGAGGTGCTGCCCTACCACGCCCACCGCGTGCGGGTCGCGAGCAGCGCGTGAGCGGCGCGCGAGCCCCACACGCCCGGGTCAGGAGCGTCGCTTGAAGTACTGCACCGCGCGCTCGTGCTTCTCGGCTGCCGCGCGTGTCTCGAAGGTCCCGAGATTCCGCCGCCGCTCCGTCCGCGGATCGATCTTGCGCGAATACAGCCGGTACTTGCCGGACTTGAGCTTGCGTATCACGCGCTGAGACTCGCAACCGACCCCGGCTATTGCCCGCCCGGCCGATTGTCCGCTGACTCGCTGTCGACCGACTGGACCTTGCCGTCGACTACCGTGACGATCATGGCGGCAGCACGGGAGCCGCGATCGTAGCGCCAGGTCTCAACACGCGTGGTGCCCAACTTCTGGCCAAAGGAGCCGATGACATCCTGGATCGAGACCTTCTTCGAGGAAGGCTCGCCGCATTTCTTCAGCAGCTCGGTCAGCGGAGTGTCGGCAGATACCAGCCATTGACCGCAGCGGAAATAGCCGTCGCAGATTCCCGCGGACGGCATGAGGGCCAGAAGTACGCCGGCGAGCCGCAGGGTCTTCATGGGGGCTATTGTGGCCCACGAGCGCCCGGCCCGTCTCGGATCACGCATTGCCCCGCTCACGCCCCGCCAGTCGTGCATAGAAACAGCTGCGCCGGCGGGAAGTTCCGTCGCTCGAAGCTGCGCCGCACTTCACCGAAGGTGCGCTTGAGCGTAGGCAGAGCCCGAGCGGTGAACTGGTAGACGAGAAACGCTCCGCCCGGCTCGAGCGCCGCGCGGCTCTTCAGCGCGATGTCGCTGCGTACCGGGTCCGGCATGCTGCCGAGCGGAATGCCGGAGACGATGTAGCGCGGCGCCGGGAGTGCCAGCCGCCCGAGAACCGACTGCACCTCTGCGGCGGAGTCGTGCACGACGTGCAGCCGCGGATCCGGCAAGGTCCTCTGCAGGAAACGCACGAAGTCACGATTGGTCTCGATGGCCACGAGGTGCGCATCGCTGCGCATGCGGCGCAGGATCTCGCCGGTGAACGTGCCGATACCCGGCCCGTATTCCACGATCACCCGGGCACGGCCCCAGTCGACCGGCTCCAGCACCTGGTCCACGAGAAAGCGCGAGCTCGGGATGATCGAGCCGAGCATGTTCGGATGACGTAAGAAGTTGCTCGCGAACAGCAGCGTCTCGCTGAGCGGCTTGAGCGGCGATAGTGGCGATAGTGGCGATCGGGCATTTTCCGGCATGACAGGCCTCCCGGTCAGGTTAGCAGCTTGGGTTCGCAGGTCACCGTGGCGCTCCGGTCCACGCAGCACTCGTCTTCCACAGCGACTCCTGCAGCTCGACGTCGTTCGCGAGCGGGGCGGCGGCACGCGGATGCTGGTACTCGTCGAAATAGCGGCCGGTCATGCCGGCGACGCTCGGATCGAGCGCGAGGTGGACACTGGTGCGCGCGCCGCGCTCGGCATCGAACATGACCTTGGTGATCAGCGGCTTGATGACACGCAGCCATCGGGGCAGCAGATTCGTGGCGACGACACCCGGGTGCAGGCAGTTGACGCTGATGCCGCTGCCGGCCATGCGGCGCGCGAGCGCGAACGTATGCATCACGTTGGCCAGCTTCGACCGGGCATAGGCGGCGGTGGCCCGGTAGCGGGCGTGCACGTCAGTGACGGCCCCAAGATCCAGGCGCCCGCGGTAGTGGATCCGCGAGGCGACCATGACGATGCGCGCCGTCTTGTCCAGGTGATCCGACAGCAGGGCGGTGAGCAGGAACGGACCCAGATGGTTGGTCGCGAACGTGAGCTCGAAGCCGTCGACCGAGGAACGGTGGCGGGTGCTCACCATGCCGGCGTTGTTGACGAGCAGCCCGAGCGGCGGATAGTCGCGCCGGACTCTGGCGGCGGCCTCGCGCACGGATGCGAGCGAGGCGAGATCGCAGCGGACCACCTCGACCCTGGCGCGCGGCACGTGCCGCATGATCTCGGCGCGCACCGCACCTGCGGCCGGCAGGTCGCGGCACAGCATGACCACGGTTCTCCCGGCGCGCGCGAGCTCGCGGCTCGTCACGCGGCCGATTCCGTGGGTGGTGCCGGTAATGACCGCGAGCTCGCTCACGACCCTCTGCCCGCAATACTCAATAGCGGCTGGCCCATGCGGATCACGCTTCCATGGCCGAGTCCGGAAGCGAGCACCATGCCCGGCGGTGCAAAGGCGATCATGGTCGAGCCGTGCTCGAACCAGCCCATCTCTTCGCCTTTGCGCAGGCTCGCATCGCAGGGAATGTCGTTGGGCCCCCGGTACCGCAGGTGCAGCAGTACGTCCGCGCAGTGCAGCCGGATGCTGGCTACCAGAATCGCCGCGACCGGCACCAGCGTAATGAGCTCGTGCGAGTCGCGCAGCCGGCAGCGAATGATGGCGCGTTCGTTCCTGCAGAAGAGATTGGCGACCCGCCGGAGCGCGATCGGATTGACGTTCCAGGTGTCGCCGGAAACGTAGGTCACCCGCTCCACGTGACAATCATAAGGCGCATGGAAGCGGTGATACATGTTGGAGGCGAGGCGCAGCGTCACGAAGGAGCCGTTGAGATAGTTGCTCACCAGCTCCTCGTCCCCGAGCAGGTCCATCAGCGTGTAGGGGAAGCCCTTGGCCTGCAGCACGGACCCCTCCCGCACCTGACCTGCCTCGCCCACGATGCCGTCGCAGGGACTGACGACGATGTCGGGATCCGGATCGACACGGCGGGCGCCATCCTTCAGCTGCCGGGTAAAGAACTCCTGCAGACTGCGGAAGCTGGTTTTCTGTGCCTCGCTGAGGTCGAGCTCCGTGAAGAGTCCCCAGATCCTGAGGAGGATCCGGCACAGCCAGGGGTACTCGAGCCGGCTCACCCACCCCATGAAGAGGGTGAGCCACCGGCGGGGCAGACGGTTGGTCAGCAGGAAATTCACCCGCTCCTGCTGAGTGACACGGGTGATGGCGGAACGGACTGTCATCGTCCTGTCACGCGACTGAAATAGTTTGCCGGCGAGGCGATCGGCCTCCGGCCAGAGACACCTGAGTCTTGAAAATCATGCTGTTGTGGTACCTCGCGGGCGCCCTGGCCGCGCTGCTCGTGCTGCGGAGCCTGTGGCTGCGGCTGCTGCTGTCGCGCGCCAAGCACCCCTCGCTCGCCGGACATTCGCGTCTTGCCGGGCTCCTGGTGCGGCTCATTCCCTACTACGAATACGACGAGACGCAGTTCTTCAACGCGGACGATGCCCCCCCGGAGGTAGCCGCGGCGCGGCGCTCGGGATTCATGCAGCTCGCGCAGCTCTACGCGCAGCGCTTCGCGAAGGGCAGCGCTCTCACCCGCGAGGTGGCGCGCTCGCTGCCGGACCTGCAATTCACGATGCGGTATCGGGTGCCCTTTCAGTTCAGCCGCGTGGTCCGGCAGTACCTGCCGGGTGGCACATTCCTCGAGTCCTCTTCCGGGGTCACCGTGGCCGATGTCGACGGCAACCGCCTGTTCGACGTGAGCGGCTCTTACGGTGTGAACCTCTTCGGCTACGACTTCTACAAGGAGTGCATCGAGCGCGGCGCCGAAAGGGTGCGTGCCCTCGGGCCGGTGCTCGGCGCCTATCATCCGCTGGTGGCGGACAACGTGCGCCGGCTGCGGGAGATTTCCGGACTCGACGAGGTATCGTTCCACATGTCGGGAACTGAGGCCGTGATGCAGGCGGTGCGGCTGGCACGCGACCACACGCGCCGCCGCTACCTGGTGCGGTTCTGCGGTGCCTATCATGGCTGGTGGGGCGACGTGCAGCCCGGGGTGGGGAACCCCCTGCCCCCCGACGCCACCTACACGCTGAGGGACATGGATGCGGCCACGCTCCGGGTGCTGCGCACGCGGCGGGATATCGCCTGCGTGCTGGTGAATCCCGTGCAGGCGATGCATCCCAACGCCAG
>DASPOP010000257.1:0-9343 GCA_035625955.1 Steroidobacteraceae bacterium
TGGCGGCCGTGAACACCACGGTGAGCACCACGCCGAGGACAATTCCGCGCAGCGTCAGCTCGCGGCGCGATTCGGTCTTCATGGCGAGAACCCCTCGAAGGTTGTTGCTGTTGTGCGCGGTCCGAGGGTCATCTTAGCCTCGCCGTCCACGCGCGCGCTATGCTTGCCGCCGAGCGCGTGCCTGAAGGGGGTCGAAGTCATGGTCAAGGTGCTGGTCGGGTTGGTGGGTCTCGCAGTGCTCGGCCTCGCGGGCTTCACCTGGATCACGCTCCACTGGTCGTACTCCGAGGGCGAGCGCGCCGGCTACGTGCAGAAGCTCTCGAAGAAGGGCTTCGTCTGCAAGACCTGGGAGGGCGAGATGGCGATGGTGACCATGCCGGGAACGGTGGCGGAGAAATTCCTCTTCACCGTGCCGAGCGATGCGCTCGCCGCCAGGCTCAACGCCAGCGTCGGCAAGCGCATGGCGCTGCACTACCAGCAGCACAAGTGGATTCCGACCTCGTGCTTCGGCGAGACCGAGTACTTCGTGACCGACATGCGCGTCATGGAGTGAGCAGCCGCTTCGTGAGCGGTGTGAGCAGCAGCATCGCCACGCCGGCGATGACGCCGTACCAGAAGATCTCGAGGAACAGCGCCGGGAGCGATTCCAGGTGGTTGGCGTCGTACTGGCCGGTCAGCTGACCGGCGAGGAAGCCGCCGAGGGCGAGCGACAGGAACCACATGCCCATCGCCTGGCCGACGAAGCGCGGCGGGACCAGCTTGCTCATGTTGGAAAGACCCACCGGCGAGAGGCACATCTCCCCGCACACGTGCAGGAAGTAGGCGCCGATGAGCCAGCTGGACAGCACCAGATGGCCGGCGCGCACGCGTTGCGCGGCGAAGTACATGACCAGGAACCCGGTACCCAGGAGCAGCAGCGCCACGCTGAACTTAGCTGCGGCGGGCGGATCGCGGTCGCGCCTGCCGAGCGCGAGCCACAGCGCCGCGAACACCCCGGCGAGAATGATGACGAAGAGGGAATTCGCACCCTGCAGCACACCCGGCGGCGCATTCCAGCCGAGGATGTGCATGTCCGTGTAGCGCGCGGCGAAGAGGTTGAAGGACCCGCCCTGCTGAAAGTACCCGGCCCAGAAAATGACCGAGGCGACGAACAGCGCCACCATCACGAGTATGCGCTTGCGCTCGGTGCCCGAGAGCCCGGCGAAGAACAGCAGGTAGGCGAAGTACGCCACGGCGAGCAACGAGAACGCCCAGGACGCGAACGAGGCGAGGAGCGCCGCGTCGACGTGTGCCCAGCCGCTCAGGACAAGCACCACGGCGGCGGCGAGCAGCGCGAGGAGCACCACGATGGGCGTCCACGAGGCGCGCTGCTCGGGCGCGATTGCGAGCCCCGCGCCGCCGAGAAAGCGCCGCATTCCAAGGAATGTGGCAATGCCGCCCAGCATGCCGAGCGCGGTGAGGCCGAAGCCGTAGCGCCAGCCGAAGGCGGTGGCGATCACCGGCACCACCAGCGGCCCGAGAAACCCGCCGGTATTGATGCCCATGTAGAAGATCGAGAAGCCGGCGTCGCGCCGCGCGCCGCCCTCAGGATAGAGCGCCGCCACCAGCGCGCTCACGTTGGGCTTGAGCAGCCCCACCCCCGTCGCGATGACCAGCAGGCCGAGGAAGAAAATCGACGTCGTGCCGAGGGCGAGGAGTGTGTTGCCGATTGCGATCAGGGTCCCGCCGGCGATCACCGCGCGCTGCGCGCCGGCCAGGCGATCGGCGATCCAGCCGCCGAGGAGCCCGAAGAGATAAGTGCCGCCGACGTACAGACCGTAGATCGAGGCCGCGGACTTGTCCTCGAGCCCGAGCCCGCCTTTGGCCGCCGGCGCCACCATGAAGAGGATGAGGAGCGACTGAATGCCGTAGTAAGTGAAGCGCTCCCACAGCTCGGTGAGGAAGAGCGTCGCGATTCCGATCGGCTGGCCGAGGATGGTGCGCTTGGGCGAGGCCGCGTCCGCGGCCGCTACGGCGCCGGCGCCGGAATGACTCATGTGTGGCCTCGCGCCATCGAATGCCCCCCACGCGCTTTCTGCGGCGCGTCCTTCGATGAGTCTGACGCACCGCCGTGCGGGTGCGCAAATCGCGCCCGCGTGTGAGGTCTCTCAAGAGACAAGTTCAATGCTCATTGAACTTTGCTCTCAGGGACCCCTCGACGCGCAGGCCGGGGTGCGCCGGCGTATCTTCAGCTCTCGCCGACTTTCTCGCCGGCGTCGGCGCTTCTCGCGCGCGAAAGGAGGCGCGCCATGAGGATGCCGCCCTCGTAGAGCAGGTACATCGGGATCGCGAGCGAGCACTGCGAGATCGCATCGGGCGGGGTGAGGAGCGCGGCCAGGATGAAGATGCCGATCAGCACGTAGCCGCGATTCTTCTTCAGGCTCTCGATGCGCACGATGCCCATCACCACCAGCAGCACCACCGCGACCGGCACCTCGAACGCCACCCCGAAGCAGAAGAACATGGTCAGCACGAAGTCGAGGTACTGGTTGATGTCGGTCATCATCGCCACGCCCTTGGGCGTGGTGGCGGCGAAGAACTGGAACATCACCGGAAAGACGAAGTAGTAGGCGAAGGCGATGCCGACGTAGAACAGCAGGATCGAGGAGAGCAGCAGCGGCACGGCGAAGCGCCGCTCGTTGCGGTACAGGCCCGGTGCGACGAACGCCCACAGCTGATAGATGATGTACGGCATCGCCGCGAGCAGCGCGACGAAGAACGACAGCTTGAAGGGAGTGGTGAACGGCGACATGACGCCGGTCGCGATCAGGTTGCTGCCCGGCGGGAGCTTGGCGAGCAGCGGCTGCGCGACGAACGTGAAGATGTCGTTCGAATAGAACACGCAGGGGAGGAACGCGATCCCGACGGCCATCAGCGCGCGCAGCAGCCGGTCCCGCAGCTCGAGCAGGTGCGAGATCAGGCTGCCTTCGGCGAGCTTTTCAGGTTCCTCGCTCATCGGCGCGCGGAGTCGGGCTGGCCTCGCCGGCGGCGAGAGTGCTGGCGCCGGTGGCGAGAGGGTTGGCGCCCGTGGCGTCGGTGGGATGGGCGTGCGAGTAGGTGGGCGGGCGCTCGGGCCCGATCGGCCCCGCGGCTGCAGCCGCCGCCGGCGGCGGCGGCGCCTGGCCGGCGGAGGTCTGCGGCGGCGGGGTCTGCGCCTGTGCCCGGCGCGCCTGCTCGAGCTGCACTTCCTCCTCGAGCTGCTCGCGGAACTGCCGTGCCATGGCGCGCGCACGTCCCACCCACCGGCCCACTTCGGAGACGACGCGCGGCAGTTTCTCGGGTCCCAGCACGACGAGTGCCAGAACGAAGATGATCAGGACTTCGGAGAAGCGCCCCTCGAACAGGTCACACGCTCCGGTCGCTCTTGGTCTGAGTGGTCTGAGCCTCGCTCTTGCGGACCTCGTCGAACTCCGCGTCCGGCTTCTCGGAGCGGATCTGCTTCTGCTGCGCGCTCTGCTCGTCCTCGCCCTCGTTCATGGCCTTCTTGAACCCGCGCACCGCCGCTCCGAGATCGGAGCCCACGGTCCGCAGCTTCTTGGCGCCGAACACGACGAGCACCACGAGCAGGATAATGATCAGCTCGCGCATTCCTATACCCATACGTCAACACTCCGCTTGAGGTCCGCAGTCGCGGCCGAAAAGAAGAGAATCATAGGTCAAATGAGCGCACCGGGGCCCAGAAGTTCGCTCAAATCCGCCAACCCCTTCACGCTCCGGCCGCAGCAGCCTCGAGCCAGAACGTCACCGGCCCGTCATTGGTCAGCGACACCTGCATGTGGGCGCCAAATACGCCAGCGGAAACATGGGGATATGCGCCCCGGGCCTTCTCGAGAAGGTAGCCGAAAAGGCGCCGCGCCTCCTCCGGCTCGGCGGCGCCCGAGAACCCCGCGCGCGTTCCCTTTTTCGTGTCCGCGGCGAGGGTGAACTGCGGCACCAGCAGCAGCCCCCCGTCCACCTCGCGGACCGAGAGATTCATGCGCCCGTCGGCGTCCGGGAAGATGCGATAGGAGAGCAGACGCTCGAGGAGGCGCTCGGCGGAGGCGCGCGTGTCATCGCGGCGTACCGCGATGAAGGCCAGCACCCCGCGGGAGATGGCGCCGGCCACCTCCCCGTCGACGCGGACTTCGGCGCTGCTGACACGCTGGATGAGACCGATCATCGGATGCTCGCGGGCGGAGACCGCCAGGGCCTATCATCGCCCAAAAAACAAGGGCGGGGGGCCGCATGTTTCACAGCGAATGGCTCAGCACGATGCTGTCGGAGTTCACCGCTTCGGCATTGCTCCTCATTGCCGGCTTCTACATCGGCCGTTTCCGCGAGCGGCGGCGCCTGAAGGGCAAGGCGCTGCATGAGTATGACTTCTATCCCTACGTCTCGACCGCCGAGCATTTCGCCGAGTTCAGTCTCAAGGACTTCCGCCACGGCATTCACTACCTGCTCGGCAATCGCGACCTGCGCGCCGCGCGCCAGCTGATCTTCATCGGCGAGCAGAACAACGTGCGCTCGCAGCTCGCGCCCGAGGATCTGCGCGCCTACGAGCGGCTGTTCGCCAGGTGCCACGGCAAGTCCGTGAGCGACGACACCCGCGAGTTCCTCGAGAACTACCGCAACATCGCCCGGCTCCTCGGCCGCACCTTTCCGCACATGGGGATCGAGGTGCTGGTGCACGATCTCTCCAATCCGACCCGCTCGGTCACCGCGATCGAGGGCGGCGAGGTCACCGGGCGCGCGCTCGAGATGGGCACGACGACGCTGCTCGTCGATCTGATGCGGCGCGTGAATCAGAACCAGGACAAGCTCAACTACGAGCTCAGGATCGGCGCGCGGCGCTTCAAGTGCACGACCATCCCCATCCTGCGCAGGGACTTCGGTGTGGTCGGCGCCATCTGCATCAACATCGACGTCAATTACATCAACGACTACGTGCTGACCACGGCCGAGCGCACCGCGGACTTCTTCCGCCAGTACTGTCATGCGGACATGCATCTCGACGAGAACATCCTCAGCAAGGACGAATACCGCCAGGCCCAGGCCGGCAAGCGGCATTTCCGCGACCTCGCCCGGGAGCTTTCGTAGTGGCATTTGGCACGGCGAGTCCGTAAGATTCGGGGCCGTTTTTGGGCCGTTTCACCGGGCTGGGAGCAACCGAATGGGGCGCGGGCGAGCCACTCAAGTGCGTGCGGTTTCGATCGCGGCGATCGCCGTCGGCGCGCTCACCGCCTTCACCCTGAGCGCGACGCCGCCGGCCCAGCCCGACGCCGCAGCCCCCCCCGCCCAGCCTGCCGCGGCGCCGCAGGCGGCCGATCCCCGGCACGGCAAGGCGATCTCCTACACCTGCCTCGGCTGCCACGGAATCGAGGGCTACAAGAACGCCTATCCCATGTACAGCGTGCCGGAGCTGCGCGGGCAGAGCGCCGAATACCTGGTGATCGCGCTGCACGGCTACCGCGACGGCGACCGCTCGCACATCACCATGCACTCGCAGTCCGAGTCGCTCTCCGAGCAGGACATGACGGATGTGGCCGCCTACCTGGCCGGAAAGCCGCTGGTCGCGAGCGGCAAGCCGGGCGGCGCCGTGCCGCAGGCAGCCCAGCTGTGCGTCACCTGCCACGGGCAGGATGGCATCGCGATCGCGCCGATCTACCCCTCGCTCGCCGGACAGCACGAGGACTACCTGGTGCGCGCGCTCAACGAGTACAAGCACGGCGGGCGCAAGAACCCGGTCATGAAGGGATTCGCAGCTACTCTCAAGGACGAAGACATTGCGCAGATCGCGGCTTACTTCTCCCGTCTCACCCCCGCCCTCAGCACCGAGCCGCGGCCCTACACGCGCCTGGGCGAGTGATTCCCGCGACGGGCGGTCCTTGAGGCGGGCGTGGCCACCTGCCCACCCAGGAACTTTTCGGGCCTCCCGGCCTTCCAAACCTGAGGCTGCTGCCTGCGTTCGGTGCGCGATATGAGGGGCCTCAGGACTGTGTTGAGTCGGCCCGCCTATCGTTGGCCCACGGAGCAGTTTTCCCTTTTTCAGGAGCCGTCCATGGGTTTCGTTTCCTTCGTCCGCAAGCCGCTCGTCATCGCGATCCTCGGGGCGGCGACCCTCGCCGTGCCCGTCGGGGCGCTGTATTTCTCGGGTGCCGCCCACGCCGCGCCCAGCCCCCCGGCGCAGCTCGCCGCCACCCCCGCGGCCGCGGCGCCCGCCGCCGTCAATCCCGTCGCGGCGCTGCCGGATTTCAGCGGCATGGTGCAGAAGTACGGCCCCGCCGTCGTCAACATCACGGTGACGACCAAGGTGTCGACCGCCTGGCAGGGTGACGAAAACGGGGACGACGAGGGCAACGGCAACGGCAACGACAATCCCTTTGGTCCCAACAGCCCGTTCGCGCCCTTCTTCCGCAATTTCAAGTTCCAGAACCCGCACCCCGAGCCGATGCACGGCGAGGGCTCGGGCTTCATCATCCGCTCCGACGGCCTGATCATGACCAACGCGCACGTGGTCAAGGGCGCGAGCGAGGTGACGGTGCGCCTCACCGACCGCCGCGAGTACGCGGCGAAGGTGATCGGCATCGATGCACGCTCCGACATCGCGCTGATCAGGATCAAGGCCGCCAATCTTCCCACGGTGAAGCTCGGCGATTCGCGCAGCCTCAGGGTGGGTGAGTGGGTGCTCGCGATCGGCGCCCCCTTCGGCTTCGATAACAGCGCCACCGCCGGCATCGTCAGCGCCAAGAACCGGCCGCTGCCCGGCGACGTCGTGCCCTTCATTCAGACCGACGTGCCGATCAATCCCGGCAACTCCGGTGGGCCGCTGTTCAACATGCGCGGCGAGGTGGTCGGGGTCAACTCGCAGATCTACAGCCGCAGCGGCGGTTATCAGGGCGTGTCGTTCTCGATCCCGATCGATGTCGCCATGAAGGTCGGCAATCAGCTCGAGACCTCGGGGCACGTCACCCGCGGCAAGCTCGGCGTCGTGATCCAGAACGTCACCCAGGACCTGTCCGACTCGTTCGGCCTGCCGCAGCCCGAGGGCGCGCTGGTGTCGAGCGTCGAGAAAGGCGGTCCGGCCGCCCACGCCGGCATCGAGCCGGGCGATGTGATCCTCAAGCTCAACGGCGAGCCGATCGAGAGCACCACCGAGCTCTCGGAGAAGATCGCCGAGCTCGGCCCGGGCGCCACGGCCGATCTCGACATTTGGCACAACCGCGCCGCGCGCCAGGCGAGCGTCAAGCTCGGCACTCTCGAGGATCAGCGCGCCGCAAGCCGCGAGGAGCCGCAGCACGCGGGCGGCAAGCTCGGGCTGGCCGTGCGCCCGCTGACCAGTGAAGAGCAGCGTCAGGGGAACGTGCAGGGCGGGCTGCTGGTCGAGCAGGCGTCGGGCCCGGCGGCCGATGCCGGCATTCAGCCCGGCGACATCGTGCTCTCGGCCAATGGCGCCCCGGTAGCGAGCGCCGCGGCGCTGAAGAGCGCGGTCGAAAGCTCCAGGGGCCACATCGCGCTGCTGATCCAGCGCGGCGAGGCACGCATCTTCGTGCCGGTGCGGGTGGGGTGAGGCCCCGGCCGCTCAGACGCCGGCCGATCAGACCCCGTTCGTCACCATCGCGGCGACGAACTCATTGACCGGCAGCGCATCGAGCGCTGCGGGCCTGGCGAACATCGCCTTGACCCGCTCGGCCTGCCGGGGCTGAAAGCGCGCGCCCACTGTGGCCTCGAACTTGCGCACCAGCACCGGCATCCCCTCGGCGCGGCGCTTGCGGTGACCGATCGGGAAATCGACCTGCACCCGCTCGCTCGAGCTGCCGTCGCGGAAGAACACCTGCACGGCGTTGCCGATGTAACGCTTGTCGGCCGCGTAGTACTCCTCGGTGAACCTTGGGTTCTCGCGCACCTGCATCTTCGCGCGCAGCGCATCGATGCGCGGATCGCTCGCGACCGCATCCTCGTAGTCCGCGGCCGTGAGTCGGCCGAAGATGAGCGGGATCGCCACCATGTACTGGATGCAGTGGTCGCGGTCGGCGGGATTGGCGAGCGGGCCGGTCTTGTCGATGATGCGCACCCCCGGCTCCTGGGTCTCGATGACGATGCGCTCGATGTCGGCGATCCGATCGCGCACCGCCGGATGGAGCGTCATCGCCGCCTCGACCGCGGTCTGCGCGTGGAACTCGGCCGGGTAGGAGATCTTGAAGAGCACGTTCTCCATCACGTAGCTGCCGAAAGGCCGCGGCAGCGACAGCGGCTTGCCCTTGAACAGCACGTCGCTGAAGCCCCAGGTCCTGGCCGAGAGCGCCGACGGATAGCCCATCTCGCCGGTGAGCGCGATGAGGGCGAGGCGCACCGCGCGGCTCGTGGCATCGCCGGCCGCCCAGCTCTTGCGCGAGCCGGTGTTAGGGGCGTGGCGGTAGGTGCGCAGCGCGCCGCCGTCGATCCAGGCGTTCGAGACCGCGTTCACGACCTGCTCGAGAGTCCCGCCGAGCATCGCCGTCACCACGGCGGTGGAGGCCACCCGCACCAGCAGCACGTGGTCGAGCCCGACGCGGTTGAAGCTGTTCTCGAGCGCCAGCACACCCTGGATCTCGTGCGCCTTGATCATGGCGGTGAGCAGGTCCCGCACCGTGGGCGGCGCGTCACCCGACATGACCGCGAGCCGTGCGCGGTAGTCCGCAACCGCGAGGATCCCGCCGAGGTTATCGGAGGGGTGCCCCCATTCGGCGGCCAGCCAGGTGTCGTTGAAGTCGAGCCAGCGGACCATGGCGCCGATGTTGAAAGCCGCCTGCACCGGGTCGAGCTCGAAGGAGGTGCCGGGGACACGCGCCCCGCCCGGCATCACCGCTCCCGGCACCACCGGACCCAGGAGTTTGCGGCACGCCGGGTACTTCAGCGCCATGAAGCCGCAGGCGAGCGTGTCCATCAGGCAGTAGCGCGCCGTCTCGTAGGCGGCGTGGCTCTGAATGCGGAAATTCCGCGCGTACTCGGCGATGGCGGTGAGCGCGGCGTCGAACGCCGGGCGCTCGGCAGACTTCACATCGTGGGCGGACATGCTTACTTGCGCTGCTCGATCGGCACGAACCTGAGGTTCTCGGGACCGGTGTAGTTGGCGGCCGGCCGGATGATCTTGCCGTCGGCGCGCTGCTCGATGACGTGTGCCGCCCAGCCGGTGGTGCGGGCGATCACGAACAGCGGCGTGAACATCTCCGTCGGTATGCCCATCATGTTGTAGGCGACCGCCGAGAACCAGTCGAGGTTGGCGAACATCTTCTTGGTCTCGCGCATCACCGCCTCGATGCGGTCGGCGATCTCGAAGCGGCGCAGG
>DASPOP010000258.1:0-4022 GCA_035625955.1 Steroidobacteraceae bacterium
CTTGCCGAAGAGCGCGATCTGGATATAATTACAGGTACTGTATATATACACAGGCAGGCTCAAGATGTCCGACCTTACCCCCCGCCAGACACAGATCCTGCGCCTCGTTCAGCGGTTCATCGCCGAGACCGGCATGCCGCCCACGCGGGCGGAGATTGCCGAGGAGCTCGGCTTCCGTTCGGCCAACGCCGCCGAAGAGCATCTGCGGGCGCTCGCCCGCAAGGGTGTCATTGCGCTCGTGCCCGGCACCTCCCGCGGCATCCAGCTGAAAGACACGATCCGGGAGCAGATGGGGCTGCCGCTCATCGGGCGGGTGGCCGCCGGTAAGCCGATCTTCGCCGAGGAGAACTTCGAGGCGCGGCTCGCGATCGATCCGGAAGTGTTCCAGCCGCGGCCGCATTACCTCCTGAAGGTCACCGGCATGAGCATGAAGGATGCCGGCATCCTCGATGGCGACCTGGTCGCGGTGCACCGTACCTCCGAAGTTCGCAGCCGCCAGATCGTGGTGGCGCGCCTGGAGAACGAGGTCACCGTGAAGCGTTACCGCCAGGAAGGCTCCATCGTGTGGCTGCTGCCCGAGAACTCCGATTTCGAGCCGATCAGGGTGGATCTCAAAGAGCAGCCGCTGCTCATAGAAGGCGTCGTGGTGGGAGTAGTGCGCCGGGGACGCGCAAGCGGATTGATGTGACCTCATGCGCTTATGGAAGGCGCTCCGAAGCTCGCTCGGCTGCTCGAGCACCCGGCCATCTGGCGCGGCCGCAGCGCCGCACGCCTCGAGGTGCTCCCCAGCGGTTTTGCGGCGCTCGATGAGAGGCTGCCAGGTGGTGGCTGGCCCCGCAGCGGACTGATCGAGATTCTCACCGCCCGCTTCGGCAGCGGCGAGCTGTATCTGCTGTTGCCGGTGCTCGCGGCGCTGACGCGGGCCGCGGCGGCGCGTTGGTGCGTGTGGGTCGCGCCTCCCCTGATGCCATTCGCCCCGGCGCTCGCCACTGCGGGTCTGGCGCTCGATCGCATCGCGGTGGTCGGGGGCGCGCGGCCACTCTGGGCTTTCGAGCAGGTGCTCGGCTCGGGCGCCTGCGATGCAGCGCTCGCCTGGGCGCGGCAGCCGAAGCCGCGCGAGCTGCGCCGCCTGCAGCTCGCCGCCGAGCGCGGCCGGACGATGGGAGTGCTGTTTCGTCCACGAAGCGCCGCCCGGGAAGCATCCCCGGCGGTGCTGCGCCTCGGCCTCACACCGCTCGCCTCGGGCGTGCGCGCTACTCTTCTGAAAGGCCGCGGCGCGAATCGCGGCACGATCGAGCTCGTCTGGCCTCCCGGCTGGCCCGCGCGCACGCAGGTTTGAAGATGGCCTTGCTGCCGATACCCGGTGCGCAGGCCGCCGATGAGGCTGCCGACACGCGGCCCGACGAGGTCCCGTCGCGCCCGGCAACGCCTGCCGCGCGTGTCATGCCGCTGCGTGCGCTCGCCTCGCCACAGTTGCCGGCTGCACCGGCGCGCGAGTTATGGGCCGGCGTGCATCTGCCCACATCCGTGCCGGCGACGGCGTTGCAGCGGCTCGCGCTGCGGGCCGAGCGCTACACGCCGCGCGTGAGCCTCGAGCCACCGGACGGCCTGCTGCTCGAAGTGAAAGGGAGCCTGCATCTGTTTGCGGGCGCCGCGGGTCTCAAGCTCGCGATCACCGGCGAGTGCCAGCGTCTCGGTATGCCATCGATAGTGGCGCTCGCGCCCACGCCGCGCGCGGCACTGGCGCTCGCCCGGGCGGGCAGGCCGCACGCAGTGCTCGACATGAGCGCGCTCACGGGTGCGCTGGCGCCGCTGCCCCTCGCTGTGCTCCGCTGGTCCGAGGATGTTCTCGAGCGCCTCGCACGCTCCGGCGTGCGCACCATCGGCGCGGCCCTGCGGCTGCCGCGCGGCGGCTTCGCGCGCCGCTTCGGCACCACGCAGCTCGCCGCGCTCGATGCGCTCACCGGGCGCATTCCCGATCTGCGCGCTGCTTTTCGCATCCCTCTGCGTTTCCGCCGCCGCCGCGAGCTCACCTGCGAGCTGGAGAACACCGGCGCAATCCTCGCCACGCTCGCGCCGCTCTTCGCCGAGCTCGGCGCGTTCCTCAGGGCGCGCCAGTGCGGCGTGCTCGAGCTCGAGTGCCGGCTCGGACACCGGCACTCGCCGCCGACGCGCTGCCTCATGCGGCTCGCGGCTCCGGCGGCGGATGCGCACCGCCTGGCGGAGCTCCTCGGGGAGCGCCTGGCTGCGCTCACACTGCCGGAGCCGGCGCGTGACTGCGAGCTGCGCAGCGACGCGCTCGTGCCGCATCGGCCGGATTGTCTGCATCTCTGGCAGCCCGGCGAGCACGGCGGCGGCCTCTCGAGTGAGGCGTCCGGGCTGATCGAGCGCCTGCGCGCCCGGTTGGGAGACGAGGCGATCCATGGCCTGACGCTCCGCGAGGGTCACCGGCCGGAGAAGGCCTGGGAAAAGACCGCTCCGCCGGCGATCAGCGGACGCTCGCGTACTCTGCCGGGCCACGAGCCGCCGCGCTCACACCGCCGGCCGCTGTGGCTGCTGCCGGCGCCGCAGCTGCTGCCGGCCGAGGACGGGCTGCCGCATCGTCGCGGTCCGTTGCTTCTCATCGGTGAGCCGGAGCGGATCGAGACCGGCTGGTGGGATGGCGGGGAGATCGCGCGCGATTACTACACCGCGGCGGACGACTGCGGCGTACTGCTGTGGGTGTTCCGCGAGCGTGAGGCGCCGCACGGCTGGTATCTGCACGGGGTGTTCGGGTGAGTGATGGCGTTGCCCCGCTACGCGGAACTGCACTGTCTGTCGAACTTCACCTTCCTGCGTGGCGCCTCGCACCCGCACGAGCTGGTGGAGCGCGCCGACGCGCTCGGCTACTCGGCGCTCGCGCTCACCGACGAGTGCTCGGTGGCCGGAGTGGTGCGCGCGCACATGGCGGCCAGGAACCGCAGCCTGAAGCTCATCGTCGGCGCCGAGTTCCGGCTGGTGTGCGGGCTGAAGCTCGCCGCGCTCGCCATCGACCGCGGCGGCTACGGCCGGCTCTGCCGGCTCATCACGCGCGCACGCCGCGCGGCGGTGAAGGGCCAATACACCCTCAGCCGCGCCGACCTCGAGGCGGCGGCTCCCGAAGGGTGCTTCATCCTGTGGGTGCCGGGCCCGCGGATCGAAGCCGGGGAGGCCCGCTGGCTGGCGGAGCGTTTTCCGGGGAAGCTGCGGATTGCGGTCGAGCTGCTGCGCGGCGGGGAAGACCGCGCACGCCTCGCACAGCTCACCTCACTCGGCGCCGAGCTCGGCGTCCCGCTGCTCGCGAGCGGCGACGTACACATGCACGTACGTGCGCGCCGCCGCCTGCAGGACGCGCTCACCGCGATCCGCCTCAACGTACCCGTCGCGCAAGTCGGCTCGAAGCTCTATCAGAACGGCGAGCGCTACCTGCGCGAGCCTGAGCGGCTCGCACGGCTCTATCCGCCGGAGCTGCTCGAGGCGGCGGCGGAGCTCGCCGACGGCTGCCACTTCTCGCTCGATGAGCTGCGCTACGAGTATCCGCGCGAGATCGTTCCCCCGGGCGAGACCCCGGCCGGGTACCTGCGCCGCCTGACCTACGAAGGGGCCGGGCGGCGCTGGCCCGGCGGGATTCCCGAGACCGAGCGCACCGCCATCGAGCACGAGCTGGCCCTGATCGGCGAGCTCGGCTACGAGCCGTACTTCCTCACCGTCTACGACGTCGTCGCCTATGCGCGCAGCCGCGGGATTCTGTGCCAGGGCAGGGGATCGGCCGCCAACTCGCGCGTGTGCTATTGCCTCGGCGTCACCTCGGTGGACCCGCAGCGCGGGGCGGCGCTGCTGTTCGAGCGCTTCATCTCGCGCGAGCGCAACGAGCCGCCAGACATCGACATCGACTTCGAGCACGAGCGGCGCGAGGAGGTGCTGCAGTACGTCTACAACAAGTACGGCCGCGAGCGCGCGGCGCTCGCCGCGACCGTCATCATGTACCGGCCGCGCAGCGCACT
>DASPOP010000259.1:0-5565 GCA_035625955.1 Steroidobacteraceae bacterium
GGGGCTGCGCAGGTACTGCTGGCGCGTGTAGCGGCGCACGCGCGCCGGGTCGGCGAGCAGCGCGCCGTCGTGGATGCACACGCGCGCCTCGTGGGACTCGAACTCGTCGGCGCGCAGGAAGCGCACGTCGTTGGTCGCGACGACCGGCACCTGGTGCCGGGCCGCGAGCCCCACCGCGCCGCTGATGTAGGTTTCCTCGAACTGGCGGCCGAGGCGCTGCAATTCCAGGTAGTAGCGTCCGGGCAAGAGCGCACGCCAGCGCTCGAGTGCGCGCTCGGCGTCCGCCTCGCGGCCGTTCACCAGCGCCCGCCCCACGTCGCCCTCGGTGGCGCCGGAGAGCGCGATCAGGCCGGCGAGGCTCGCGCTCGAGAGCCAGTCGCGCTCGAGCCGCGGCACGCCGCGCTCCTGGCCTTCGAGGTAGGCGCGCGACAGCAGCCGCGCGAGATTGCGGTAGCCCTCCTGGCTCTGACAGAGGAGCGTCACGCGCGTCGCCTCGCGCCGCTCGCCCTCCTCGCGCACGCACAGGTCGACCCCCACGATGGGCTTGACGCCGCCCTGCAGGGCCTCGCGATAGAACTTCACCATCGCGAACAGGTTGTTCTGATCGGTGACGGCGACCGCCGGCATGCCGGCGGCGGCGACGGCGGCGATCAGCTCCGGCACCCGCACGACGCTGTCGCTCAGGGAATACTCGCTGTGCAGGCGCAGGTGAACGAAGCCGGGCGACATCGCGCTGAGACTAACCGGTGCGCCGGCGCATGGGACTGAAGGAGCGGCGATGCAGCGGTGAAGGCGCACGCCGGCGCAGGGTCTTCAGGTGTGCCCGCGTGGCGTAGCCCTTGTGGCGGGCGAGCTCGAAGCCGGGATAGCAGACATCCAGCGCCTGCATCATGGCGTCGCGGTGCGTCTTGGCGAGGATCGAGGCGGCGCTGATCGCGGCGATCCTGGCGTCGCCGTCGACGATCGCCTCGAAGGTGCAGCCGAGGGAGAGATCCTCGAGGCAGGGACAGCGATTGCCGTCGATCTTGACGTGCGTCGGGCAGACCGGGAGTGCGAGCAGCGCGCGGCGCATCGCGAGCAGGGTCGCCCCGAGAATGTTGAGCGCGTCGATCTCGTCGCGGTCGGCCCACGCGATCGACCAGGCGAGCGCGCGGGCGCGGATCAGAGCGGCGAGCCGCGTGCGCTCCTGCGGCGGCAGGATCTTCGAATCGGCGAGCCCGCGGATGCGCCGCCGTGGATCGAGGATGACCGCCGCCGCCACCACCGGGCCCGCGAGCGGCCCGCGGCCGGCCTCATCCACTCCCGCGATGCGTGCGCGCACCCTCATGGGCTGAGCGGTGTTCGCCCGGCGCATTCGAGCACGGCGTCGGCGGCGCGCCCGGCGCCGCCGCGGCGCAGCAGTCGATGGATGCGCGCGAACTCCTCACGGATCCCGGCGACGTGCCCGGCGTCGTCGATCTCGGCGAGGAGCGCCGAGCTCAAGGCCTCACCGGTGACGGCGCCCTGGGAGAGCTCCGGCACCAGCCGCCGTCCGGCCAGCAGATTGGGCAGGGAGAAGTACGGCACTTTCACGCGCCCGAGGGTACGCACTACAAAGTTCGTCAGCCAGCTCACTTTATACGCCACCACCATCGGCTTGCTGGACAGAAGAGTCTCGAGGGTAGCGGTTCCGGAGGCGACGATCGCCGCGTCTGCGGCTGCCAGCGCCCGTTGCGCCTGTCCGTCGACTAGCCGAATCAGCGCCTTCTCAGGCGCTTGCGCCAACTGCCTCTCAAAACACTCACGAACCGCCCCCGATGCCATGGGCGCGATGAACTGAAATTCCGGGCGCCGCTCGTGGATCCGGCCCGCCGCCGCCACGAAGGGCGCGGCGAGATAGGCGACCTCGAATAGCCGGCTGCCGGGCAGCAGCGCGATCACGCGGGCCTGAGGCTCGATACCGAGCGCGGCGCGCGCCCCGGCGGCGTCCACTTCGAGCGGGATCTGATCGGCGAGCGGGTGGCCGACGAACTCGGCGCGCACCGCGTGCTGCGCGTAGAACTCGCTCTCGAAGGGCAGCAGGCACAGCACCAGGTCGGTGTCGCGGCCGATGGTACGCACCCGCCCCTGCCGCCAGGCCCAGACCTGCGGGCTGACGTACTGGACGCAGCGGATGCCGGCAGCCTTCAGGCGCCCGGCGAGCGTCAGATTGAACTCCGGCGAGTCGATGCCAATGAAGACGTCGGGTCGGGCCGCGAGGAAGCGGCGCGTCAACCCGGCGCGCAGGCGCAGGAGGCGCGGCAGGTGATGCAGCACCTCCACGAGGCCCATGACACCGAGGCTCTCGGCGCCCTCCCAGGCCTCGCAGCCGGCCGCGATCATCTTCGGCCCCGCGACCCCGAAACACTCCAGCCGCGGCACGCGCGCCCGCAGCGCCGCGATCAGCGCCGCGCCCAACTGGTCCCCGGAATGCTCGCCTGCGACGATCCCGACGCGCAGCGGCGCCGCGGCGGCGGGGCGCGCCGGCAGCGCGCTCATCGCACGATGCTGCGGGTGGAGGCCTGGATGAAGTCGACGAAGGCTCTGATCTCGGGCCGCTCCGCGGCCAGCGGCTCGAGGCGCGCGAGGGCCTCGGCGCGCTTCAGGTCCGAGCGGTAGAGGATCCGGTAGGCCTCGCGGATGGCGCGGATCTGCTCCTCCGTGAAGCCGCGGCGCTTCAGGCCCTCGGAATTGACCGCATACGGCGCCGCCGGATCGCCCACGACCATCACGTAGGGCGGGACGTCCTGGCGCACTATCGCGCCGCCGGCGAGAAAGGCATGCGCGCCGATCTTGACGAACTGGTGCACGGCCGAGAGCCCCCCGAGGATCACCCAGTCGCCGATCTCGACGTGGCCGCCGAGCACTGCGCCGTTGGCGAATACCGTATGGCTGCCGACCACGCAGTCGTGGGCGACGTGCGAGCACGCCATCAGGAGGTTGTCATCGCCGATGGTCGTGACGCCCTTGTCGTGGGTCGTGCCGCGGTTGACGGTGCAGAACTCGCGGAACACGTTGCGCGCGCCGATGACCAGCCGCGTGGGCTCGCCGCGATACTTCTTGTCCTGCGGCGCATCGCCGATGGAGGCGAACTGGAACACGTGGTTGTCGGCGCCGAGCGTGGTCGGGCCGTTGATCACCGCGTGCGGGCCGACGATGGTGCGCGGCCCGATCTCGACGCCGGGCCCGATGACGGTGAACGGGCCCACCGTGACGTCCGCCGCGAGGCGCGCCTCGGGCGACACCACCGCACGCGGGTCGATCACCTGCCGGACTCCGGCGCCACCATCATGTCCGCGTGCGCAACCTCCTTGTCGCCGACCAGCGCTATGGTCGAGAACTTCCAGATGCCGCGCATCGAGCGCTCGAGCTGCGCCGTGAGCACCAGCTGATCCCCGGGCAGCACCGGTTTGCGGAAGCGCGCGTTGTCGATGCCGACGAAATAAAAGCGCGTGTCCTCGTCGGGAATCACGTTGGCGGTGATGAAACAGAGGATGCCGGCTGCCTGGGCCAGAGCCTCGATGATCATCACGCCCGGCATCACCGGCCGGTGGGGGAAATGGCCGGGGAAGAACGGCTCGTTGTAGGTGACGTTCTTCAGCGCGCGGATGCTCTCGCCCGGGCGGCACTCCAGCACCCGGTCGACCAGCAGGAACGGGTAACGGTGCGGCAGCCGCTCGAGGATCGCCTGCATGTCGAGGTGGACGGCTTCGCTCATGAGTCTTCTTCCTGCCTGGATTTGAGTCCCGCGGCACGTTCCAGCTTGCGCACGCGCTCCTCGAGCAGGCCGCTGCGCTTGAAGCGCGCGACCAGGCGCCGCCAGGCGTGTGCCGCCTCGAAAGGAAGGGTGCTGGAGTATACGCCGGGCTGGGGAATCGAACGGCTCACCGCCGAGAAGCCGGTGATGACCACGTCGTCGGCGATGCTGATGTGTCCGGCGAAGCCGACGTGGCCGCCGATCATGCAGCGCTTGCCGATGGTGGTGCTGCCGGAGATGCCGGTGCAGGCGGCGATCGCAGTGTGGGCACCGACGCGCACGTTGTGTCCGATCTGGATCAGGTTGTCGAGCTTGACCCCGTCCTCGATCACGGTGTCCTCGATGGCGCCGCGGTCGATGGTGGTGTTGCAGCCGATCTCCACGTCCGCGCCGACGCGCACCGCGCCGACCTGCGGCACCTTCACCCAGGTGCCGCGCTCGGGCGCGTAGCCGAAACCGTCGCCGCCGATCACCGCGCCCGACTGCAGCACGGTGCGCGCGCCGACTTCGGTCCCGCGGCACAAGACGACGCGCACCGCCAGGCGCACATCGGGCGCGAGCTTCACATCCTCTTCCAGCACGCAGTGCGGGCCCACGACGCAGCGCGCGCCGATCACGGCGCGCTCGCCGATCACGCAGCAGGCGCCGACGTGCGCGGATGCGTCGATGCGAGCGCTGGCGGCGATGAGCGCGGTCGGATGCACCCCGGGAGGCGCGGCGGGACTCGGGTGCAGCACGGCGGCGATGCGCGCGTAGGTCGCGTACGGATTCTCCGCGAGCAGCACGTGCGTCGGGCAGGCGGCAGCCGCCTCGGGATTGAGCACCACCGCCGCGGCTCGGGTGGTGGCGAGCTGCGGGCGGTAGCGCGGGTTAGCGAGGAATGCGAGCGCGGCGCCGTCCGCATTGGCGAGCGTCGCGACGTGCTCGACGCGCGCCTCCGGGTCACCCCGCAGCTCGCAACCGAAGCGGACCGCGAGCTCCCCCAGCGAGACGGACATGGCGAGAGTCGACCCCCGGGTGTTACCTCAGACGCTACTTGTTCGGCTTGGGCGCCGGCGGAGTCGCCGGTGCCGGAGCCGCCGCCGGCGTCGCCGGCTTGGCAGCGGGCGCCGCCGCGGCTTTGACCTGCAGAGCCGCGAGTATCGCCGGTGTGATGTCGTAGGCCGGAGTGGCGTAAAGCACCGCCTCCCCGCTCACCACCAGGTCGAGGTTCTGCGCCTTGGCGTAGCCGCGCACTTCCTCGACGAGCGTGCGCTGCAGGCGCGAGAGCTGCTCATTGCGCCGCGCGGTCTCATCGTCCTGCAGCTCGCCACGCGCCCGCTCGAAGTCGCGCGCCCCATCGCGCAGCTCCTTCTCCGCGCGACCGCGCTGATCGTCGGTCATGGTCGCGCCGTCCTTCTGCAGCTTCTCCTGCTTGGTCTTGAGGGCCTGACCCTGCGCCTGCAGGGTGCGCTCGCGCGGTGCGAACTCGGCGCGCAGCGCTTCGAACACTTCCTTGCCCTGTGGCGATTCCTGGCCGAGCCGCTGGAAGTCCACTACCCCAATCCTGCCATCGGCCCACGCCGGCACTACGGCGAGCAGCCCCGCTGCCGCCACGATCCATCCCGCCACCCGACTGCTGATCGAACGATTCACGGAACACCCACCTCGTATGCTGGAATTACTGCAATGCCGCGGCCCACGGGGGGCCGGGACGTAAACGCTAAGTATCGCCTAAACCCCGTTGGCCCGCAGGCCTAAAACGCCTGTCCCACCGAGAACTGGAAGACTTCCGTCTCATCGCCCCACTT
>DASPOP010000260.1:0-10693 GCA_035625955.1 Steroidobacteraceae bacterium
GAAGGTGCGCAGGCCGAACTCCAGCGCATTGGCGATGTCCGCTGGACGCTTGATGGGATGGGTATGGATGCAGCGCTCCGGGGCGACCCCGAGGCGCTCGACCAGCTGCACCTCGCCGCTGGTCGCGAGGTCGAGGTAGCCGCCCTCCTCGATCACCGTGCGCACCACCGCCGGGTGCGGCAGCGGCTTCAGCGCGTAGTGCAGGTCGACGTGCGGCAGCGCCTTGCGCAGCTTGCGGAACTGCACGCGCACGCGCTCGCAGTCGAGGATCAGAAGCGGCGAGCCGAACTCGCGCACCAGGCGGCGGACTTCTGCGGGCTGGAACGGGTCGATGAATCGCGGTCGCGGCACCGGCAAAGCTTACGACAGCACGGCCATCGTGCCGCTGCCTTCGTCGCTCTGGGCGACGCTGCTTGCGGCGCGCCGCAGGCGGTCGCGGACCGCGTCCCAGCGCTCACCCTCGGGCACTTCCTGCACCAGGATCCGCTGGCAGCCGGCCCGGTCGAGCGTGCGCAGATTGTTATAGAGGTCGTGCCCGTAGCTCTCCGGCCGGCGCCCGGCGTTGATCCAGGTGACGTACTTGTGCGAGCGCAGCGGCAGTCGCTGCGCCAGCACGGCGATGCGCTTGCCGCCGCCCGAGGCCGCATCCGCCTGTGCATCGATCTCGCCCGCCGGCACGATGGTCATGGGGGTCGCCGGCGCGTAGTGGCTGGGTGTGGTCCCGGGGACTCGCGGCGACTCGTGCGCCGCGCCGATCGCGAGCTCTCCCACGATCGCGCGGATCTGTCCGGCCGTGACGCTGCCCGGGCGCAGCAGCCGCACCGTCGGCCCCTCGAAGGCCACGATGGTCGACTCGAGCCCGAGCTGGCACTCGCCGCCGTCGAGCACCAGGCGCACCGAGTCGCCGAGCTCCTCGCGCACGTGCTCGGCACGGGTCGGCGAGAGGCGGCCGAAGCGGTTGGCGGAGGGGGCGGCGATGCCGCCGCCGAACGCCGTGAGCAGCTGCTGTGCCATGGGATGGCCCGGCACGCGGATCGCGATCGTGTCCTGCCCTCCCGTGACCACATCGTGCACGTGCGCGGCGCGCGGCATGACCATGGTGAGCGGTCCCGGCCAGAAGGCCTCGGCGAGCTTGATCGCGCCTTCCGGCACTTCGCGTACCCAGCGGTGCAGGTAGCGCGGGCTGTCGAGGTGCACGATCACCGGATGGTTGGCGGGGCGCCCCTTGGCCTCGAAGATCCGGCGCACCGCGGCCGGGTTCTGCGCATTGGCGCCGAGCCCGTAGACGGTTTCGGTGGGGAAAGCCACCAGCTCGCCGTTGCGCAGCGCCTGCACGGCGGTCTCAATCTCGACCTGGGTGGCTCTGACGACGCGGACCATAGGGATGCGATGAATTCTAGCAAGCCGCGCACCGACAGAACCCGCTGTTGCAGCAAAGCATCAGCCCGCTACAACATCCTGTCGGCTCTCGGGAAAATTACTCCAGTTCGGTCCGCGCCCAGCCGTTCGGCGAGTGCGTGAGCTCGTAGGCGGGCCAGTAGTGCTTGTCGAGCTTGAGCGTGATCACCTCGGGCGCGTTGTTCCAGGTGATGGTCTTCAGGCGCACCGAGGAGCGGTCGGGCCGGCCGGTGACGGCCTTGAGAAAGGTGTCGAGGTCCGGCGTCGGCGCACCGTCGACTTCGACGATGCGCCGCCCCGGAAAGAGTCCGTAACGCGTCGCCGGCGACCCATAGGCGAAGTACGCGACGTACACGCCGCGGGGCGGGATGGCGCGCTGCGCGCTCATCGAGCGGTGCGGCGCCTGCAGCGTGGCCCCGGCCCACTCGACCACGCGCTCGAGATCGCTCCCCGGCAGCTCCGCGGTCGCCACCTCGAGGGTCTGCTCGCCCTGGCCGCGCCACACCGTGACGTGCACCAGCTCCTTGTCGGCCGCAGCCCGCTCCACCTCGCGGAACCGGGTCACCACCTGGCCGTCGATGGCGAGCAGCAGGTCGCCCTGCAGCAGCAGCCGCGCTGCCGGCGAGCCGCCGACGAGCCGCACCACCGACAGCACCTGGCGGCGCGTGGGAGTGTGCTGCGCCAGGCGCTGCGCCCAGCCCTCCGAGAGGCCGAGCTCGCGGGCATTGGCGAGCGGCAGCGCGCTGAGCTCGACCTCGAGTGAGTGCAGCGTCCGCCCCGTGCGCACCCGCTCGAGCATGTCGGCCGCCAGGTCGATCGGCACGCCGCGGTTCTCCTGGGCGAGCTCGCGGCCGTTCTCGAAGGCGAAGCTCGACCAGGTGCCGAGCACGCTGCCCTCCTTGTCGGAAAGCACGCCGTCGAAATCGGCCGGCGGATTCACCAGCTGCACGGTCTCGAGGTTGCTGTCGCGGAAGCGCATGGTGCGCGACAGCGGCAGCTCGAGCGGCTCGATGCTGGCGATCTCGGTGGAGCGCGCGCGCATCTGGCTGTCGGCGCCGAGACCCACCACCCACACCGGCTCGCCGGCGTTGAGCTCGCGGGAGCTGAGCTTCGCGGACCTGACCGGCGTTGTGCCGATCAGCTTCGGGTCGTAGGCCACGACCGCGTAGTTGTGCAGCGGATGCACGTACAGCACGCGCCCGGGCACCTGTACCGTGCCCGCGAAGGAGATCTCGACGTCGCCGAGCGGGACCGGCACGGTGTTGCGGTCGACCACGACGAGCCCGCGGGCCGCGTCCACCACCAGCCCGGTGCCGTGATAGTTGCGCTCGGTGATGCCCGATACCGAGTACGGCATGTCGAAGGTCACCATGACGAGCGAGGCGGCGAGCGCGTTCTGGCGCGGATCGCTGAACCTGGGGAAGACCGTGGAGCTCACCTGCGGCGGCTTGGGCGCCGGCCCCGAGCCGAGATCCTTGCAGTCCCAGAGGCCGCGCGCGTCGTCGCGGTCGCAGTGGTGCGCGGGGAACCACAGGCGGTCCATGCGGATGGGGCGCAGCTGGCTGCCGTTGGGATCGTCGATGGTGCTGTAGCGCACCGTCGCATAGTCGCCGTTGCCGAGCTGGGCGAGGCCGGCCTCGAAGTCGGCGAGGCCGTCGGTGGCGTGGCCGTTGAGCGCCGTGATCAGCGCACCGCGCGGAATCGCCGCCGCGCCGAACACGTAGCCCGGGTTGGCGACATCTACGCCGCGGGTCGGCACGTTATAGGCGCGCGCCATCTGGTACGACATGCGGTTGACGACCGCATCCCCGAATACCGTGTAGGCGCCCGGCGTGATCGCATTCAGGTCGCCGACCGGAAGCTGCGCCGACACCGGCTTGCCACCGCGCTCGAGCTCGACTTCCACCTTTTGGCCGACCGAGCCGTCGAGCACTTCCTCGAGCGGCTCGAACTGCGTCAGGTAGTGGCCGTTCAGGCGCACCAGGATGTCGCCGGGCTGCAGCACGTTCTCGCTGGGCGAGCCGGGCAGCACCTCGGTCACCACCAGCATGCCGGTGAAGCGCGGATAGATCCTGCGCACTTCGGCTTCGGTGCGCGCATCGAGCCCGAGGCGATCGAGCTCGTCGTAGGGCATGTAGTTGAAAACGCTGTAGAGGGTGCCGCGCGGCACGGGCTTGCCCTCCTGAATCAGCGTCAACGCGCGCCGCACGCGCCCGAGCGGCAGATAGAAGCTCGAAGCCGCGCCGGTCGCGCCGCCCGCGTTGAGCCCGACCACCCGGCCGTGGATATCGATCACGGGAGAGCCGGACGAGCCGCCCGAGGTGCCGGAAGCCGCCTGCAGGTAGAAGGTGTTGAAGTCGTTGTACTTCGCGACGCCGTACTCGGGCGCGTCACGGTCGAGCCGGGCGAGCGTGCCGGCGAGGATCGAGAGCTGCTCGCCGGCATTGTTGCCCACGACGCGGATCTCACGCCCGATCTGCGCGCCCTCCGGATAGAGCGGCAGGGGCTTCGGCTTGATGAAGCGCAGCTTCTTCGGGTCGTAGCGGTAGAAGCCGAAGTCATGCACCGGGTCGCGGTACACCGGGTAGAGCTGCACTTCCTCGCGGTTGAGAAACGTCGCCTCGGAAGTCACCGGTCCGGGCGTGACCACGTGGCGGTTGGTGAGGATCAGGCCGCGCTCGGCATCCACCACGAAGCCGGTCGCCTGGGCGGTGGTGTTCCACTCGGTATCGAACGCCCGCACCATGTCGACGTCGATCGAGACCACGCTGCCGGCGATGCGATCGAGGGTGACGGCCCAGTCGGGGTTGACCTCGGCCGCAGCCGCCTGCTGCGCGATCGGCGACGCCGCCGCAGCCGGCGCGCTCGCGGCCGGTTCCGGCGCAGCCGGCGGTGGCGGCGCCGGGATCGGCGGCGGTGCCGGCGCGGGCGCGGCCTGGGGCGCCGCAAGCGGCGGATCGGCCGCCGCACCGATTGCGGCGCAGCAGGCGATGATGGCGAGCAGCGCGAGTCGCACGAACCGCATCGGCGCCGGCTTCTCTAGCGTCCGAGCAGAACGAGCAGCCACACCGCGGCGAGCAGCACGAAGGACATCAGCACCGCGGCGGAGCCGATGTCCTTGGCGAGGCCCGCGAGGGCGTGACGCTCAAAACCGATCCGATCGACGGTCGCCTCGATGGCGCTGTTGACGAGCTCCACCACCAGGATGAGCAGCACCGGCGCGATCAGCAGCGCACGCTCGATGCCGCTCCTCCCGAGCCATAGTCCCAGCGGAATGACCACCGCGGCAAAGGCGAGCTCCTGCCGGAACGCCGCCTCGTCGCGGAACGCGCCGGTGAGCCCGCGCAGGCTCGCGCCGAGCGCGCGCAGCACGCGGGTCATGCCGCGGGGCTTGTACCGGTCTAGTGCTGCGTCGTTGGCGTCCATGTGAGGTCCAGATGGCGGGCCGCCCGCACATCGTCGAGCCGCCGCACCGGCATGGTATGCGGTGCGCTGCGCACGCGCTCGGGTTCCTGCTGTGCTTCCTTCTGAATCTGTGACATGGCCGCCACAAAGGCGTCGAGCACATCCTTGCTCTCGGTCTCGGTCGGCTCGATGAGCAGGCACTCGGGCACGATCAGCGGGAAGTAAGTGGTGGGCGCGTGGAAGCCGAGGTCGAGCAGCCGCTTGGCGAAGTCCATCGCGGTCACGTTGAGCTCGCGCGCCTGGCGCCGCATGGTCACGATGAACTCGTGGCTGGCGCGGCGCCCGGAATAGGCGGCCTCGAAGCCCGCATCCTGCAGCCGCTTCAGCAGGTAGTTGGCGTTCAACGTGGCGTACTCGCCCACCGCCCGCATGCCGTCACGCCCGAGCAGCCGCATGTAGATATACGCCCGCAGCAGCACGCCCGCGTTGCCCATGAAAGCCGACAGCCGCCCGATCGACTGCGGCAGGTCGTTCTCGGCGAGCCAGCGGTAGCGCTCCCCCTCCCTGGCGACGATCGGAATCGGCAGGAAAGGCGCGAGGCGCGCGGCGACGCCCACCGCGCCCGCGCCCGGCCCGCCGCCGCCGTGCGGTGTGGAGAAGGTCTTGTGCAGGTTCATGTGCATGACGTCGAAGCCCATGTCCCCGGGGCGCGCCTTGCCGAGGATCGCGTTGAGATTCGCGCCGTCGTAGTAGAGGAGCCCGCCGGCCTCGTGCACCACGCGCGCCACCTCCTCGATGCCGCGCTCGAACACCCCGAGCGTCGAGGGGTTGGTGAGCATGATGCCCGCGGTGTTGGGGCCGACCGCGGCCTTGAGCGCCTCGAGATCGACGTCTCCGGATGCGTTGACGGGAACCTCGCGCACCACGCAGCCGCACATGGTCGCGGTCGCGGGATTGGTGCCGTGCGCGGCCTCGGGGACGATGATCTCGTTGCGCTTCAGGTCCCCGCGCGCGCGGTGATAGGCGCGAATCATGGCGACGCCGGCGAACTCGCCATGCGCGCCCGCCATGGGCGAGAGCGCCACGCCCTGCATGCCGGTGACTTCCTTCAGCATCTCCTGCAGCTCGTACATGCAGGCGAGGAATCCCTGGCCGTGCGACTCCGGCGCGAGCGGGTGGCGCGCGAGGAACTGCGGCAGCATCGCGTACTGATTGCACGCCTTGGGGTTGTATTTCATCGTGCACGAGCCGAGCGGATAGAAGTGCGTGTCGATGGAGAAATTGAGCTGCGACAGGCGGGTGAAGTGCCGCACCGCCTCGAGCTCGCCGACCTCCGGCAGCGCGGGCGCCCTGGCGCGTCGCAGCTTCGCCGGCAGATCGGCGAGCGGCGCCGGACCCACGTCCTGCGGCCACTGATCGCTCGCGCCGCGTCCGGCGTGCGAGTACTCGAAAATCACCTTTTCACGGGTAGGCATCTCAACAATCCTTCTCAGGCAGCACGCACGGCCTGCATCGCCTCGCTTAGGGAAGCGCGGTAGCGCTCGATGTCGGCCGCGGTCTTGGTCTCGGTCGCGCACACGAGCAGCGCGGGCCCGAGCTCCGGGTAGTACGGCGCGAGGTCGAGCCCGCCGAGAATGCCGCGGGCGGCGAGCGCCTTGAGCACCGGCACGACCGGGCGGTCGAGCAGCAGCACCGCCTCGTGGAAGCAGGGTCCGCTGAAGGCGGGGCGCACGCCGGGGGTGCGCGTGAGCGCGCTGACGAGCTCGCGGGAGCGGGCGTGGGAGGCGGCCGCGGTGCGCTCGAGTCCCTGCGGCCCCATGAGCGAGAGATAGATCGTCGCCGCCGTCATCAGGAGGCCCTGGTTGGTGCAGATGTTGGAGGTCGCCTTGGCACGGCGGATGTGCTGCTCGCGCGCCTGCAGCGTAAGCGTGAACCCTTCCGCACCGGCGACGTCGAGGGTGCGGCCGACGATGCGCCCGGGCATCTGCCGCACGTACTCCATGCGCGTCGTCATGAAGCCGAAGTAAGGGCCGCCCGATGACAGCGGCACGCCGAGCGGCTGGCCTTCGCCGACGGCGATGTCGGCGCCCTTAGCTCCCCACTCGCCCGGGGGCTTGAGGAGCGCGAGCGAGGTCGGGTTGACCACGGCGATCACGAGGATGTTGCGCGCGTGCGCCCAGTCGGTGAGCGCATCGACGTCCTCGAGACGGCCGAAGAAATTCGGCTGCTGGATGACCAGCGCGGTCACGTCCTCGCCGTCGTACTTCGCGAGCGAGGCCGGCAGCGTCACGCCCTCGACGGTGCAATAGGGCAGCTCCTCGAACTTGAGCCCCTGGTTGCTCGCCATCGCGACCGCCACCCGCCGGTAATGCGGATGGAGCGTGGTGGGCACGAGGATGCGCGCCGACTTCGACTTGCGATTCGCACGCACCGCCATGAGCGCGGCCTCCGCGGTCGCCGAGGCGCCGTCGTACATCGAGGCGTTGGCGACCTCCATGGCGGTGAGGCGCGCGATCATGGTCTGGAACTCATAGATCATCTGCAGCGTGCCCTGGCTGGCTTCCGCCTGATAAGGCGTGTAGGCGCTGTAGAACTCGCCGCGGGTGGTGATGGCCCATACGGCCGCGGGGATGTGGTGCTCGTAGGCGCCGGCGCCGAGGAAGCTCAAGGGAGTGCCGTCCTGCGCGGCCCGCTCGCTCATCAAGCGCCCGATCTGCATCTCGTTGAGCTGCTCCGGCACTCCGGCGAGCGAGCTCACCCTCAGGTTTGGCGGGATCTCCGCGAACAGATCCTCGATGCCGCGCGCGCCGATGGCCTCGAGCATCGCCGCCACGTCGGCCTCGGTGTGGGGAATGAAGGCCATCAGCCGCCCTCCGCTGCCAGCACTTTCTGATAGTCCGCAGCCGACATGAGTTCCGCCGCCGCGATCGCTCCGGCGGCCGGCCGCACGCGCATCAGCCAGCCCTCGCCGTACGGGTCGGAGTTGACCGTCTCCGGCGCATCCCCGAGCTTGGGGTTGCCGGCGGTGATCTCGCCGGCGAGCGGCGCGTACACGTCGGAGGCGGCCTTCACCGACTCGACCACCGCGCACGGCTCGTCCTGTTTGACCGTGCGTCCGGGCTCCGGCACTTCGACGAACACCAGGTCGCCGAGCGCGTGCTGCGCGTGATCGGTGATGCCGATCTCCACCGTGCCGTCGGCGAGGGTGCGCACCCACTCGTGGGACTTGGTGTACTTGAGGTCCGCGGGAACATTGCTCATGAATCAGGTCCTTTAAGTGACCAGGGATTTGCCAAAACGCACGAATGGCGGCTTCACCACTTTTGCATTCAGCAGCTTGCCGCGGATGTCCACCTGCACCCGCGCAGGCGTAGCCGCGGGCACGCGGGCGAAGGCGATCGAGCGCTCGAGCGTCGGGGAGAAGGTGCCGCTGGTGATCTCGCCCTCGCCCACGCCGGGCACGAGCACCTTCTGGTGGCTGCGCAGCACGCCGCGATCTTCGAGCAGCAGACCGACGAGCTTCGGTCCCGGGCCGCGCGCGCGGATCGCCTCGAGCGCCTCGCGCCCGACGAAGGCGCGCCCCTGAGGCTCCAGCGCCACGGTCCAGGCGAGACCCGATTCGAAGGGATCGGTGCTCTCGTCCATATCGTTGCCGTACAGGTTCATGCCGGCCTCGAGGCGCAGCGTGTCGCGCGCCCCCAGGCCGCAGGAGGCGACCCCGAGGGAATTGAGCCGCCGCCAGGCCGGCACCGTATCCGCGGCCGGCATCATGATCTCGAAGCCGTCCTCGCCCGTGTACCCGGTGCGCGCGACGAACCAGCCGCCGAGCTCGCGTCCGACGAACGCGCCCAGCGCGAACGCCGCTTCGCGGTCGGCGGGAGCGAGCAGCTCGGCCGCCTTGGCGCGGCCTTCCGGACCCTGGATCGCCAGCATGGCGAGATCGGTGCGCTCGATGACCTCGACGCCGAAGGCTGCCGCGTGGCGGCGGATCCAGGCGAGATCCTTGTCGCGGGTGCCGGCGTTCACCACCGCGCGGAACCAGCTCTCGGTGAGGAAATAGACGATCAGATCGTCGATGACGCCGCCGCGCTCGTTCAGCATGCAGGAGTAGAGCGCCTTGCCGGCGGTCCTGAGCTTCGCTACGTCGTTGGCGAGCAGCGCCGCGAGGAAGGCGCGCACGCGCGGGCCCTTGAGATCGACGACGCACATGTGCGAGACGTCGAAGACCCCCGCGGACCGGCGCACCGCATGGTGCTCACCGATCTGGGAGCTGTACTGCACCGGCATGTCCCAGCCGCCGAAGTCGACGATGCGGGCACCGAGCTCCTGGTGCAGCGCGAACAACGGGGTTTTACGTCCCACTTAGGTTCTCCAGCGAACAAAGATGCCGGCACACGCCCCGCACGCGAGACGCCTGCCGCCCTTCTGTCCCTGTGACCTGAGAGATCAGGCACCCTCTCAGAGGTGCCGCTCCCCTTCGGTGGGTGGATGTTTGGGATCCACCGCTCTCCAGAAGCCCCGCGGAGCGGATGACCGCCTCCGCCGTCTGCCGTTCTTTTGCCTGAGCGTTTCCGGGCGGAATTTGCGCCTTCGGCGTTCCGGCTTCAGCTAGCCGGACCCTCTCCGGACAGACCGTTTCGAGCCTTGGAATGATACCAGCCCGCGCAAGTGCCGGTAGAATTTGCCCCGCATGAGCCTCCCCCGCCGCTCCACAGCGCAGGTTTCGATCGGGCCGGTTCGCGTCGGGGGCCGGGCCCCGATCGTGGTCCAGTCGATGACCAATACCGATACCGCCGACGTCGAGGGCACGGCGCGGCAGGTGCAGGCGCTCGCGCGCGCGGGCTCGGAGCTGGTGCGCATCACGGTGAACACGAGCGAGGCGGCGGCCGCGGTGGCGCCGATCCGCGCCTGGCTCGACCGCGAAGGCGTCGCGGTTCCGCTCATCGGCGACTTCCACTTCAACGGACATAAGCTGCTGCGCGAGCACCCCGAATGCGCCGCGGCGCTCGCCAAGTACCGCATCAACCCGGGCAACGTCGGGCGGGGGTCGAAGCGCGACCCGCAGTTCGCGGAGATGATCGAGATCGCCTGCCGCTACGGCAAGCCGGTGCGCATCGGCGTCAACTGGGGGAGCCTCGACTCGGACCTGCTGACGCGCCTCATGGACGAGAACTCAACGCTCCCTCAGCCGCTCGATGCGCAGGGGGTCTTACGCAACGCCGTGGTGGCCTCGGCCTTAGGTTCCGCGCAGCGCGCCGAGGAGCTCGGGATGCCGCACGACCGCATCATCCTCTCGGCCAAGGTGAGCGGGGTGCAGGATCTCATCGCGATCTACCGCGACCTCGCCGCGCGCTGCGACTACCCGCTGCACCTCGGGCTCACCGAGGCCGGCATGGGTTCGAAGGGCATCGTCGCCTCGACCGCCGGCATGTCGGTGCTGCTGCAGGAAGGGATCGGCGACACCATCCGCGTGTCGCTCACCCCCGAGCCGGGGGGCGACCGCACCCAGGAGGTGATCGTCGCGCAGGAGATCCTGCAGACCATGGGGCTGCGCGCGTTCACGCCGCTGGTGATCGCGTGCCCGGGCTGCGGCCGCACCACCAGCACCTTCTTCCAGGAGCTCGCGCAGCAGATCCAGAGCCACATCCGCACGCGCATGCCGCAGTGGCGGCGCGAGTACGCGGGGGTGGAGGAGATGACGGTGGCGGTCATGGGCTGCGTCGTCAACGGCCCGGGCGAGAGCAAGCACGCCAACCTCGGCATCAGCCTGCCCGGCACCGGCGAGCGGCCCGTGGCCCCGGTCTACGAGGACGGCGAGAAGACCGTGACCCTGAAAGGCGAGCGCATCGCCGCAGAGTTCCAGGAGATCGTCGAGCGCTACGTCGCACGC
>DASPOP010000261.1:0-3693 GCA_035625955.1 Steroidobacteraceae bacterium
CTGGTCGAGATTCCCGACAACATCAAGGGCAACCTCGACATCAGGCCGGTGAAGTGGATCGACGAGGTGCTGGCGGTGGCGCTCACCAAGCAGCCCCTGCCGCAGCAGGCCGCGGATGCTCCTGCGCCAGCCGAAGCAGCCGGCGAGGACAAGCGCGGGCGGCGTAACGGCCGGCGCGTCAAGCCGGTAGTGCCGCCGGCGCACTGACGAGGCGCGATCGCCGCCGAGGGTCGGCAACGAAGCTGATGTCCGCCGAAATCGCCGCCGAGGGCTGACAAGCGGGCGTAGCAGGCGAAGACCGCGCTCTTTGCCTGCGGCAACGAAGCTGATGTCCGCCAAAATTGCCGGCGAGGCCTGGCAGCGGGCGTAGCCGGCAAAGACCGCGCTCTTTGCCGGCGGCAACGAAGGCGATGTCCGCCGAAATCGCTTCCGGCGATTTCGGCCAGATTAAGGAGGGTGCTTAGCTCAGCTGGTAGAGCGTCGCCCTTACAAGGCGAATGTCGGCGGTTCGAGCCCGTCAGCACCCACCATTCGATACTCGCGGATTTCGACTCGCGGACTTAGCCGAAGACGCCGTACTCGACCTGGAGAATTCTCCCGGTGCCGACTTCTACGAGGATCGCGTCGGTGTCGTCACGCACCCACTCGAAGCCCAGCGGCGGTACCTCGAGACCGAAGAGCCAGTAATCGGCCAGGATGTAGGGCGCCGCCCAATAGAACCGCGGCAGGATCTCTCCGTACACCCAGCGGTGCGGCACCCAGCCGTGCGGGCGGTGGTACACGCCGATGTGGTAGACGCGTGCGGCCTGGTAATTGTGCTCGTAGACCTGATGATCTGCCGTCGCGGGCCGCGTATTCCAGCCGTGCGGCTCCGTCACTCGCTCGTAGCCACGAGGGCCGGGATGGGACTCTCCGTGCGCCTCGGGCCGGCCGCCGTGTTCCTTGTGCTGGTCGCCGCCGTGCTCCGCGTGTTGGGCCCAGGCCGGCACGCTCGCGGCGAGCGCAAGCGCCATGACAAAGGTGAGTCTGGATGCAAGCGCCACGTGCGTTCTCCTTGAACAGGTGGGGCCGTGAGTCTAGCCGAAGCGCACGGCGAGCATCGAGACCGAGCCGCCGTCGATTCCCTCCGTCGGAAATGTAACTAACTCTTGCGGAAGACTCGCGCCGAGCACGTAGAGAAGCGGCAAATAGTGCTCGGGCGTGGGTACCGAGAGGAGGGCGTCCTCGCCCAGAGCCGTGTAGTCGACGAGCGACGCATGATCGCCCGCCGTGAGACGCTCGCGCATGGCGGCCTCGAAACGCAGCGCCCAGTCGTAAGGCTGCGCCGGGTGTCGGCCCCAGGCATATGCCTCGAGGTTGTGCACGACGTCGCCGCTGCCGACGATGAGTACTCCCTCATCGCGAAGCGGACGCAGGCGCGTACCGAGCTCGTGGTGAAACGCCGGCGGCCGGGTCGCATCGATGCTGAGTTGCACGACGGGGACATCGGCTTGCGGAAACACGTGGCAGAGCACCGACCACGTGCCGTGATCGAGGCCCCAGGACTGATCGGCCTCGACCCGCAGCGGAGCGAGGAGCCCGGCGACGCGCGCGGCGAGCGCGGGATCGCCGGCGGCGGGGTAGCGTATCGCGAACAGCTCGCGCGGAAAGCCGCCGAAGTCATGGATCGTACGCGGTGCCGTCATTGCAGTGATCGCGGTTTCCCGTATGTACCAATGCGCGGAGATCGCGAGCACCGCGCGCGGGCGCGGGGAGAGTCCGGCGCCGAGCGCCGCCCAGGCGCGCGTCCAGGCATTTTCCTGCAGGGCGTTCATCGGGTTACCGTGCCCGAGGAAGATCGCCGGAAGTCGCGCGCTCATGAAGTTCTACGCGGCGGACTTCGGCTGCGACAGCAGTTGCACGGCCGATTGGTACAGCCTGGCGCGCAGCGCATAGCGGTCGGCTGCGCGCGTGACGTAGCGGACCGCGATCTCGACACCACCACCTCCCGGCGCCGGACGGATCGCAATGCCGGGCTGCGCGGTGAAGCCGAGCTTGCGTCCGCGGGCGGCACGCTGCCATTCGGCTTCGGCCTGGCGGGTGCTGTCCGCGGTCGCTGCGGTCACTTCCTTCTGGATCGCCGCTGCGATCGCGTGTGCGTCCCGATCGAAGGGCACCATCACCAACAGCTCGTCCCACAGCCACTGACCGGTGGTCGAGAAATTGAAGTAGTGGCCCTCGATCGCGAAGGCGTTGGTGAATGTCACACGGCGGCCGGTGGGATGACCGGCATCCGTCCAGTTGCCGGTCTCGAGGAGCACGGTGTGGAAGATGCCGAGCTCGACCACCTCACCGCTCACGCCATTGATCTCGACCCAGTCCCCGACGCGCATACCGTGCCTGCCCATCAGGACGAACCAGCCGAGGAAGCCGATGATGAAGTCCTTGAGCGCCACCGTGAGACCGGCGCCGGCGAGGCCGATCATCGTGCCGAGCTGCCCCGGCAGTCCGATCAGCACGAGGAGAATGAGAACGATCCCGACCAGCTGGCAGGAGACTCCCACGACGCTGCGCAGCGTGGCGACCTGACGGCGATCAATGTGGGCGCGGCCGAGGAATGCTTCGAGCCAGCGGCCGATGAAGAGGAGCAGCAGCAGAGCTGCGAGCACCACGGCGACGTCCGCGAGGCAGGAGTGCAGCAGCGCATTCGCCTGGGTTCCAACCACCGCGCTCCATTGGCCGTAGGTGTCGGCGAGTTTCTTCCGGGCCGCGACGCGCTGGGCGCGAATGGTGAGGCGGCTCTGCTCCGCGGCGAGCTCGCGCGTCGTGGCCGCAAGCGTGGCGCCTGGGGTTGCCGCCGCGGCGCCTGAAGCGCCCGCAGGCCGTGCGGCGCTGCCCGGCGCTCCGGGGATCGTGCCCGCCTGCTCCTTGCGTGCAGCCAGATCGGTCTGGATCTTCTGATTCCCGGCCTCGAGCTGCGCGGCGCTTTCTTGCGCGTGTCCCTGCGCCTTGCCGAGCCAGCTCTCCTTGCGGTGCAAGGCCATCCATTGGCGAACCTTGCCGACGAGGCCGTGGAGATTCGCGAGGGCGTTGGCTTGGGCGGTGGCGGCCTCCAGACGCCGCTGTGCGGCCGCTTCGTGCTCCTGCTGCATCATCTGGATGCGCTGGTGCTCGTTGCCGCCCGCGCGCATCAAGTCGTCGTTGTCCTGCGTGACCTCGTCCTGGTCGAGCTGCTGCTGCGCCTGGGCGAGATCGAGCTGATCCTGGACCGCCGGCTTGTCGGCGTCCGCGGCCCTGGCGAGCGCATCGCTGAGCCGCCTGGCGTGCTCGCTGTCGCTCGCGAGCTGCGTCTGGGCCTTGGTGAGACGGTCCTGGATCCCGAGCGCTTCGGGGCTCAGGACCGGTGGGTGCGCTTCGATGTGGCGCAGCGCGCCGGCAAAGGCGAGGTCGAGCTCATGGTCGGCGAGCTGCACGGCGGTGCGTGCGAGCGGGATCTCCTCGGGGGTCGTCGCGAGCCTTGCGAGACGCTGCGCGGTGAGGAGCGTGGTCTCATCGATCGTCGGCTGCCCGGGCCCGGCGGCTTCGGGCTGTGCGACCGCGCCGAGCGCTCCCACCGGCGTCGAGGAGGCCGGCGGCCGCGTAGCCCAGAAGCCGTAGCCGGTGACCGCGAGGAGAGCGATCAGAATGGCAGCGAAGATCTTGAGCAGTGGGCTC
>DASPOP010000262.1:0-11738 GCA_035625955.1 Steroidobacteraceae bacterium
CGTTCCCGCTGGGACAGGCTCCATCGCGGGGACTGCGAGCCATGGCCCGACGCGCAGCGCATCGAGCGCCTGGCGAGGAAGCAGCGCGCCTTCGCCGCCACTCTCGAGGTGTACGCCGGACCCGAGGCACTCGCCCGGGAACTGCAACGCGCCTGGGACGAGTTTCACGCGGGCGAGTTCCGCGCCGCGATCGAGCACGGCGAGCGGCTCGGCCCGCTCGGCGCTTCGGTCGCCGACAAGGCGGCGGCGGTCTCGACGCTGTACTCGCCGGCCGGCGCGCCCGAGGCGCTGGCAACGCTCGCCGCGGCCGTGACGCGTGCCGAGGCGGCGGTCGCGGCGCTGCCCGATTATCCGAACGCGCACTACCTGCTCGCGCTGGTGCTCGGCCGCTACAGCCAGCGGATCTCGATTCTCAAGGCCCTCGCAGAGGGGCTGGCGGGCCGGGTGCGCTCACACCTCGAGCGCGCTCTCGAGCTCGAGCCGCGGCACGCCGAGGCACACCTCGCCTTCGGCCTCTATCATGCCGAGATCATTGGCAAGCTGGGCGCGCTCGCTGCTGCCCTGACCTATGGGGCCAGCCGCGATGCCGCCCTCGAGCATTTCGGGCGCGCCGCGCGGCTCGCTGCCGATTCACCGATCGTGCTCATGGAGCGCGCCAACGGCCTGTTGCTCCTCGATGCACGGCGCTACCGCGACGAGGCGCGCGCGCTCTACGCCCAGGCGGCGGCGCTCGCCCCGAGCGACGCGATGGAGCGGCTCGACATCGAGCGCGCGCAGCGCGGACCCGCTTGAGCCGCGCGCCTCAGCCGCTGAGCGCCGCGCCGCCGAGCAGCACGAGATAAACGAGGCGATCGAACTCGGAGGCCATCTGCGCGGTGAGCGCGGCCGGCCTGGGGATCAGCTTGCGGTCGGCGATCACACCGAACTGCACGCGGCCGTTGTAGCTGAGCATGCTCACGCCGATGCCGATGCTGCCTGCCTGCGGCACCCAGAAGAGCACCTGGGAGGCAGGGACTCCCCTGAAGGTCAGCGGCTCGCGCGGACCGGGAACGTTCGAGGCGACGAGACTCGCCTTGGCACTGAAGAGCGCGGTCGCGGGCTCTTCGACGGGGGACGGCAGATTGCCGATGAAGGACATGAGGCCGAGTACGGCGAGCGCCTGCTGAGAGCCCTTGAGGCGCTGCATCGCGGTGTGCACCGCGTACAGCCGCTCCAGTGGATGGTGGATGCCGACGGGCAGGTCTACGAATATCAGTCCGAAGCGATTTCCCATCGGGGGATCCGAGCCATCGGGGGCGCGCAGATCGACCGGCACGGCGGCGCGGATCGTGAGACCCGCGACCGTGTCGTGGTGGGCCTCGAGGTAGCGGCCGATCGCGCCGGCGAGCGTCGCTACCAGCACGTCGTTGATCGTGCATCCCAACACGTGGCCGATGGTGCGCACCTCCTCGAGCGGGATGGGCTCGAGCCACGCCGCGCAGCGAGTGCCGGACAGAGCCCCCTTGAGACGCGTCGGCGGATCGTCCGCCATGGTTCCGAGGTGCGTCAGCTCGCTGGCGAGTGCCAGGGTGTCCCAGGCAGCCGTCGTGGCTTCCAGCGGGTGCAGTGCGTAGTGCAGGCCTTTCTCGAGGAGTGAGCCGACACCGAAGGGAGAATGGGACGCTTCCGCCTCGTGATGTGCCGGGGGTGTCGCAGCGTCAGCGCCATCCGCCAGCGACAGCAGCACCCGGCTGAGAGCGATGCCGTCGGCATAGCAGTGATGGATGCGGATGATGGCAGCGCTGCCCCCCTGCCAGTGCTCGATCAGGTGGAAGGTCCACAGCGGCCGTCCGGGCCTGAAGGGGGTGCCGGCGAGCCGGCCGACCAGCCGCTCGAGGTCGTGCTTGCCCGCGCCCGCCGGGAGCTGCAGCGCCAGCACGTGGTTGGCGATGTCGAAACCCACGTCGGGCACCCAGCGGGCGCCGAGCGCGTCGGCCTCCGGATAACAGCGAAAACGCTCGTGGGCGAGGAAGCGCTCCTCGACCAGCGCGCGCAGATCCCCGATCGGGAGGGGGCGCGAGTAAATGACGAGGCTCACGATGGTCATGCGGTTCGTGGGCCGGTCCATCATGAGCCAGGCCCGATCCGCCCCCGATAAGCGCTCTACCGCCAGCATCTGCGTACTCTCGCGCAAACCGGGGCTCGTGTGCCCCTCGGTTTGCCACGATACCGGGGGATGCAGGGCGGGTGTAGCGTGCGCCGACTACTGACAGGCGTGCCGGGACACGATGGCGTACTTTGTCACCGGAGGTACCGGCTTCATCGGCCGCCACCTCATCAGCGAGCTCGCCACGCGCGGCGAGCCGATCCATGTGCTCGTCAGGCCCGGCTCGCGCGCACGCCTCGAGCGCGTCATGCGCGACTGCGGCGAGCGCCGCGGCCTCATCGTGCCGGTCGAGGGCGACCTGACGGGCGAGCTGCTCGGCGTCAGCGCGCGTGATCGCGCCCGCCTCGCGGGCACGATCCGGCATTTCTTCCATCTCGGCGCGGTCTACGATCTCGCCGCAGAGGCGGACGAGCTCGAGCGTGCCAATGTGCTCGGGACGCGCAATGCGCTCGCGCTGGCGGGCGAGCTCGATGCGGGCTGCTTTCACCTGGTGAGCTCGATTGCGGTGGCGGGCCGCTATCGCGGCACCTTCACCGAGGAGATGTTCGGCGAGGCACAGCATCTCGACCATCCGTACTTCCGCACCAAGCACGAGTCGGAGGCGCTGGTGCGCGCCTCGGGTCTGCCATGGCGCGTCTATCGTCCGGGGATGGTGCTCGGTCACTCGGTGAGCGGGGCGATGGACAAGGTCGACGGCCCCTACTATCTGTTCAAGCTCATCCAGAAGCTGCGCGGCGCGCTGCCGTCGTGGGTGCCGCTGATCGGCTTCGAAGGCGGGCACGTCAATTTCGTCCCGGTGGATTTCGTGGCGGCGGCGCTCGCGCATCTCGCACACCTGCCGGGTCAGGACGGGCGCTGCTTCCATCTGACCGACCCCGAGGACCGGCGGGTCGGTGAGACGCTCAACGTGTTCGCCCGGGCGGCGCATGCGCCCGTCATGTCGCTGCGGCTCGAGCCGACCGTGCTCGGCAGCGCCTTCGGGCTGGCCGCCGCCGGCGCCGGCCGGCTCCGTCCGCTGCAGCGGGTCCTCGAGCAGCTGCTGCGCGAGCTCGGCATTCCGCGCTCGGTGGTCGGACTGCTCGATTACCCGACGACTTTCGATTCGGCCAACACCCAGCGCCTGCTGAGCCAGGCGGGCATCGCCGTCCCGAGGCTGGAGGATTACGCCTGGCGGCTGTGGGACTACTGGGAGCGTCACCTCGATCCCGAGCTCTTCAAGGCGCGCAACCTGCGCGAGGCGGTCCGGGACAAGACGGTGCTGATCACCGGCGGCTCTTCAGGGATAGGCCGCGCGACGGCGCTCAAGCTCGCGGCCGCGGGTGCGCATGTGCTCATCGTGGCTCGCGACGAGGCGCGGCTCGGTGAGGTGCGTGCCGAGATCGAGACTCAGGGCGGCACGGTGCGCACCTACGTCTGCGACCTCACCGAGCCCAAGGCCTGCAGCGAATTCCTGGCGCAACTGCTGGCGGAGCACGGCCACGTCGATATTCTCATCAACAACGCCGGACGCTCGATCCGGCGTGCGATCGAGAACACCTACGACCGCCTGCACGACTATGAGCGCGTCATGCGCATCAATTACTTCGCGGCCGTGCAGGTGACGCTCGGGCTGCTGCCGGCGATGGTCGCCAACGGCGGCGGCCAGGTGGTGAGCGTCTCCTCGATCGGAGTGCTCACCAACGCGGCGCGCTTCGCCGCCTATAACGCCTCCAAGGCGGCGCTCGAGGCGTTCACGCGCAGCGCCGCCGGGGAGTACAACGCGCGCGGCGTGCACTTCGCGGTGGTGAATCTGCCGCTGGTACGCACGCCGATGGTCGCGCCGACCCGGTTCTACCAGCAGTTCCCGCTGATCCAGCCGGAGCAGGCCGCCGACATGCTATGTCACGCCATCGTGCACCGCTCGGACCGGCTGGCCACGCGGCTCGGGCGCTTCGCGCAGCTGCTCGACATTCTCGCGCCGCGCCTCATGCGCGCCGTGATGAGCGAGGCGTTCACGATGTTTCCTGACTCGGAGGCCGCCGGCGGGGCGCCCGGCGCGGACACGCGGACGACGCCGGACATGGCGGTGTTCGCCTCGCTGATGCGCGGCGTTCACTGGAGCTGAGGGCGGTGAAGCGTAATCCGCAGGTCATCGCATTCATGACGCCGTTCCCCTACACGGTCGACGCCGACGCGCCGCTCGCGGCGGCGCACCAGCTGATGCGCCAGCACAATTTCCGCCATCTGCCGGTGACCTCGGGCGGCGCCCTCGTCGGCATCCTCACCGACCGCGACATCAAGCTGATTCTGGGGCCGGACTTCGGCGGCGCGAGCGAGCGGGAGCTCAGGGTGCGCGACGCCTACGTGGAGCGGCCCTGCGTGGTGCCGGCCTCGACGCCGGTGGCGGTCGTGGCGCGCACCATGGCGGAGCATCACATCGGCTCGGCCATCGTGACCAAGCACGACAAGCTGGTCGGCATCTTCACGGTGACCGACGCCTGCCGGGCGCTCGCCCGGGTGCTCGGCGACGACGGCGGCGATGGGGAGGAGGGTGCGGCCGCCTGAGACGGCCGCGCGCGGCGCAGCCGCCTCACTTGAAATAGGCGTGAATCACGTCGATCAGCTCGTCGGCGGCGTCGGCCCGCGTGCCGGTCGAGACCCGCCCGAGCACATGCTCGCGCACGTGATCCTCGAGAACCTCGGCGAGCAGGCTGTTGATGGCGCCACGCGCGGCGGTGAGCAGATGCATGACGTCGGAGCAGTCAGCGTCCCCCTCGAGGGTGCGCTCGACCGCCTCGATCTGGCCGCGGATGCGGCGGATGCGGTTGAGGAGCTTCTGTTGGTCGCGGACCGTATGGGCCACGGGCGGACACCTCGCATATACCTAACAGGGGTACTCTATCGAAATGTGCGCCCGGATGCGTACTATTCCTGATGTCGGCGCCGGCGGCGCTGTGCGAAACGGTGGGTTCACCGAACCCGGCAGGATGGATGGTCTGCACATGAGTACACAGGCCTATCGCGACGCTTACCGGCGTTCGCTTGCGGACCCGGACGGCTTCTGGGGCGAGCAGGCGCAGGCCTTGCGCTGGGAGCGCCGCTGGGATCGGGTACTGGACGCGAGCCGGGCGCCGTTCTACCGCTGGTTCAGCGGCGGGCGCATCAATACCTGCTACAACGCGCTCGACCGCCACGTCGAGCAGGGCCGCGGCGAGCAGGCCGCGCTCATCTACGACAGCCCCGTGACCGGCACGGCCGCGCGGCTCAGCTACCGGGAGCTGTGCGGCCGCGTGGCCCGCTTTGCCGGCGCGCTCAGCGCCCAGGGCGTCGGGCGCGGCGATTGCGTCGTCATCTACATGCCGATGGTGCCCGAGGCGGTGGTGGCGATGCTGGCGTGCGCGCGGATCGGCGCCGTGCATTCGGTGGTGTTCGGCGGCTTTGCGCCGCACGAGCTGGCGAAGCGCATCGACGACGCGCGCCCGGTCATGGTCATCTCGGCTTCCTGCGGCATCGAGGGGCAGCGGGTGATTGCCTACAAGCCGCTGCTCGATGAGGCGCTCGAGCTCGCGAGCCACCGCGTCGGACGCTGCATCGTGCTGCAGCGGCCGCAGGCCGCGGCCGTGCTCAAGGCCGGGCGTGATGTCGAGTGGTCGGCGGCGCTCGAGAACGCGCCGCCGGCGCCCTGCGCCTCCCTCGAAGCCACCGACCCGCTCTACATCCTCTATACCTCCGGCACCACCGGCAAACCCAAGGGGGTGGTGCGCGATCATGGCGGCCACGCAGTCGCGCTCGCCTGGTCGATGCAGGCGATCTACGGCATGCAGCCCGGGGATGTGTTCTGGGCGGCATCCGACGTCGGCTGGGTGGTCGGCCACTCGTACATCGTCTACGCGCCGCTGCTCGCCGGCTGCACCACCATTCTCTATGAGGGCAAGCCGGTCGGCACGCCGGACGCCGGCGCGTTCTGGCGTGTGGTCGCCCAGCATCGCGTCAACGCGCTGTTCACCGCGCCGACGGCCTTCCGCGCCATCAAGAAGGAGGATCCCGCCGGCGCTCTCATCGGGCGCTACGATCTCGGGAGTCTCCGCACCCTGTTTCTCGCCGGCGAGCGCTGCGACCCCGACACCGTGCACTGGGCCGAGGAGAAGCTGCGCGTTCCGGTCATCGATCACTGGTGGCAGACCGAGACCGGCTGGCCGGTCGCGGCCAACTGCCGCGGGCTGACGCCGCTGCCGGTCAAGCCGGGCTCGGCGAGCGTGCCCGTGCCGGGTTACGACGTGCAGGTTCTCGATGAGGCCGGCGCCGCGGTCGAAGCCGGCAGGATCGGCAACATCGTCATCCGTCTGCCGTTGCCGCCGGGCACGTTGACCACGCTGTGGCAGAACGATGCCGGCTACCAGGACAGCTATCTCAAACGCTACCCCGGCTACTACCTGACCGGGGATGCGGGCTTCATCGATGCCGACGGCTACGTGTGGATCATGTCGCGCATCGACGATGTCATCAACGTCGCCGGGCATCGTCTCTCGACCGGCGGAATGGAGGAGGTGCTCGCCGGCCATCCGGACGTCGCGGAGTGCGCCGTCATCGGCGTCCACGACGCGCTCAAGGGCCAGCTGCCGCTCGGCCTGGTGGTGCTCAAGGCCGGCGTCTCGCGGCCGCACGCGCAGGTGCTGCAGGAGCTCATCGAGCGCGTCCGGCAGCAGATCGGCGCGGTGGCGGCCTTCCGCCACGTCGCGATCGTGGCGCGTCTGCCCAAGACCCGCTCCGGCAAGGTGTTGCGCGCCACCATGCGCGCGATCGCGGATTCGCAGAGTTACAACACGCCGGCCACGATCGACGATCCGCGCACGCTCGACGAGATCGGCGAGGCGCTGAGGACGCTCGGCTACGCGGCGCCGCCGACTGCCGGGCGCTGACTGCGGAACCCGGCGCGAGCGTACAATGTCATAGATCAATCGTGTCGGGACCTTCGAGAGGACGAGTCATGAAGCCCTTGTTTGCCTTGCTGTGCGGTGCCCTGTTGCTGACCGGTGCGGGCGGTGCGCGTGCCGATGAGTACAGCGACACCGTCGAGCTCTTCAAGAATGCCGGCGAAAGCGCCGGGTTTTTCCACAATTGCTACGGCTATGTGGTGTTTCCGACGGTCGGCAAGGGCGGGCTGGTCGTCGGCGGCGCCTACGGCAAGGGGCACGTGTATGCGCAGGGCAAGTACACGGGCGATGCGTCGCTGACGCAGGTGAGCGTGGGATTCCAGGCGGGCGGCCAGGCGTACAGCCAGATCGTCTTCTTCGAGAACAGGACCGCCTACGACGAATTCACCAGCGGCAGCTTCGAGTTCGGAGCCGACGCCGGTGCCGTGGCGATCACGGCGGCGGCCGGCGCGACCGCGGGCACCACCGGCGCGAGCGCCACGGCGAGCGGCGGCAAGAAGGACGCCGTCACCGCCGGCCGCTACTACAAGGGGATGGCGGTCTTCACCATCGTCAAGGGCGGCGCCATGTACCAGGCGACGGTCGCGGGCCAGAAGTTCAAGTTCACCGCCAAGTAACGCGGCCGCTTCAACGCAACTCGCGGATCCAGATGTTGCGATAGCGGACCGGGTCGCCGTGGTCCTGCAGCCCGAGCGGCAGCCGCTCGGGCTGCGCCGTGTAGGGCGGACGCTGGTGATGTCCCGTGGGTCCCGTGAGCTCGGCGTCGTCCTGCACCAGCACGCCGTTGTGCAGCACCGTCATGCGGGCGGGCCGGGTGAGATGGCCGGCGGCGTCGAAGCGCGGGCCGCGAAAAATGATGTCATAGCTCTGCCACATACCGGGCGCTCGTGAGGCGTTGACGAGCGGCGGGAACTGACCGTAGAGGGCGGCGGCCTGGCCGTCGGGGTAGGTCGGGCTCTGGTAGGAGTCCAGTACCTGCACTTCGTACAGACCGTGGAGGAAGACGCCGCTGTTGCCGCGATTCTGGTCCTCCCCCCTGGGAGGATCGGGCTCGGCGAACTCGACGTGCAACTGACAGTCGCCGAAGGCCGCGCGCGTATAGAGGTAGCCGCTCCCCGGCACGACCTCGAAGTAGCCGCTGCCGAGCTTCCACTTCGGCGCACCGCCGTCCTGATGTTGCCAGCGTGAAAGATCACGCCCGTCGAAGAGCACGACGGCGTCCGAAGGCGCGCGCCCCGGCGCGGCTTGTGTGCTCGCGGTACCGGGATCCACGACCGCGGGCTGCGGACGATTGCGGTCGTGAATCGGGTAGCCGGGGTCGACGTGGGTCTGGGCCGCGGCCGGCAGCGCGCACGCCAGCAGCACCAGGCTCAGGAATCCGATCGCCGGGGTATGTTTCATGGTTGCCACGCCTCCCGCCGCGCATGATGCACGCCCCTGACGCATAAGTCCTCCCGTCATGCGTATCAATCCTGATGGCGCGGTCGATCCGAATCGCTATGGTCGGGTCCATGAGCCGGCGTTGCATCATGTTCGCCGTCCGCTCGCCCGTGGGAATCGGGGCGGCTGAGCTCGGCAAGGTCGCGCAGCTCGCCGCGGGACTCGACGCGGAGGTGGATCTGTTTCATTGCGTATTCGATCCGGACATCGCCCGTCCGGACCGGCTCAGCTCGGTAAGCCTCGAGGAGGAAATCAAGGAGCTCGTCGATCGTCGCCGCAAGCGGCTCGAATATACGGCCGAGCGCCTCCGGGCCCAGGGCGTGAGCGTTCGCACCAGCGTGCGCTGGGATTACCCGATTTACGAGGGCATCGTCCGTCAGGCGCTGCGGCTCGAGCCGAGCTTCGTGGTTGCGCAGTCGTCCCGCAAGGGGCGTGCCGCCCGGCTGGTCTTGACGCAGACCGACTATAAGCTGATCGAGACCTGTCCGTGTCCCGTGCTGTTCATCAAGAATGGCCGGCCTTATGCCGACGCGGTGATCCTGGCGGCGGTCGATCCGGCCCGCGCGCATGGCAAACCTGCTGCCCTCGATGACGCCATACTCGATGCGGCCGAGACGATCCGCACCGCGCTCAAGGGGAGCCTGCGGGTTTTTCATGCAGGCGCTCCCTGGGATGGCGCACGTGCGATGCGCGACCTGCACGGCCTCCCGGACGGGGTCCAGGAAGACGTGCACGGTGCCTACTCGCGCAGCATCGAGTCACCGGTGCTGGCGCTCGCACGGCGCCATCGGGTGCCCGAACAGTCCGTGCAGATCGTCGAAGGCGATGCCGCGGAGCTTCTTCCCGGCGTGGTCTGGAACGAGTCGGCGCAGCTCGTGGCTCTTGGGGCGGTGTCCCGATCGCGCCTCGGGCGCGCTCTGATCGGCCACACGGCCGAGCGGATTCTCGATGCGCTGCGGTGCGACGTTCTGGTGGTCAAGCCGTCGGACTTTCAGACGCCCGTGAGACGCGCGTCCACGCATCACATCGCGCGGAGCGCAGCTCAGCTCGCCCCGTTGCTCTGAGGCCGCCCGATGCGCACGCCGGGAAGCACGCTCAATGCCGCCCTGCTGATTCTCGGCGGTCTGCTCGGCGCTCAGTGGGGGTGGGCGCAGTCGTATCCGCAGTCGGTCACCGAGCTGGTCGTCCAGGCCAGGGCACAAGTGCCGACCATCGACCTGGCGAAGTTCAAGTCCGGTTTCGATACGAGCTCGCTCGGGCTCATCGTCGATGTGCGCGAGCCCGCGGACTACGCCGCCGGCCACATACCGGGCGCGCTCAACATCCCCCGCGGCCTGATCGAATTCAGGATCTGGCCGCACGTCGGCTTCCCGGACAAGCTCGATCTGAATGCGCGGATCACGCTCTATTGTGGTTCCGGCGCGCGGGCCGCATTGGCGGCGAAGAGCCTTAGGGACCTGAAGTTCACCAACGTCACCGCGGCGGACATGAGATTCGAGGACTGGACCAGGGCCGGTTATCCGCTGGTGGCGGAATGAGGCACGGCTAGTCGAGGGGGATGCGGTCCCGGTTCCTCGCCAGCCACTCATCGAACGATTGCAGCGCAGGGTTGAGCGTGCGCGTCAGCTGGCGGTCGCGCGCGCCACAACAGACGGCCGCAAAGTCCCGATTGAACTGAAACATGTTGCCGAGATCGTCCGCGCCGGGAAATCCGAAGCCCCGGTACTGTTCCGGGGACACCGCGTTGTAGCTCACCTCACGGCCGAGAGCGCGGGTCAGCGCCGCTGCCATCTGTGCACCGGTCAGATGCTCGGCGGCGATGCCGAGCATCCTGCCGGTGTACTCGCCGCCCCTCCTGAAGATTCCGTAAGCGCACTTGCCGATGTCCTCGGCGGCAATGCTCGGCAGCTTTGCATCTCCCAGCGGCAGGGTTATCGACAGTCTGCCGTCAGCTCCCTTCTTCGGACCCATGCCGAAGTAAATCAGGTTCTCCCAGTAGAACGAGGTCAGCAACAAGGTTGTCGGCACGCCCGACGCCGCGAACACGGCATTGGCCTCGCCCTTGCCGTCGAAGTGCGGAACCTTGTACTTGCCCATGAGTGTCGGCATGCGGGTGTCGGCGAGCGGGATCCAGTTGCGCGTGTCTTCGAGCGTCGACCAGATGACGTGCCGGACGCCCGCCTGCTTCGCCGCCTGCGCCATCGCGCGGGCCTCGGCGATCTCCTTCTCCGGCGAAAAGTGCGCCCAGAAGAAGGTCACGCAATAAGCCCCATGAGCGCCGGTGAAGGCGCGCTTCAGGCTCTCGACATCGTCGATGTCGGCGCTGACCGTCTCGGCTCCGAGTGCGGCGAGCGCTCGCGCCTTGTCGGAATTCACGTCGCGGGTGAGCGCGCGCACCCTGAATGGCGCGTTCCGGTCGCTGAGGATTGCCCGGACCAATCCGCCGCCCTGGGCGCCGGTCGCGCCCACCACGGCAATGAGGTTCTTATCGCTCATGTTGTGTTGCGCCTCCGAGGGTCAGGCGCTGCGCATGCCGCGTCGGCTGCGCGCGCTACGACGGATGGATTCGGCAGCCGATCTTAAGCGGCCGCCGCCGTCGGCGCACCCTCGACGCTGATCTCGGTCTCGAGTGAGCGTGATCCGTTTACCGAGTTTGCGATCAGGCAGCCCTGTTCGGCACGCTCGAGGAGCTCGCGGGCCTTCGCCGGGTCGGCGCCCTCAGGCACCGTGAGCTTCGCAACGGTGGTGTAGCGCGTGAACTGAGATCTCCGGCCGACGCGCTCGAGCACGCCTTCCACGCGGCACTCGAGTCGTGACCACTCGAAGCGGGCGGCGCGGCTCACGGCGCGAAAGGTGAGGATGAAGCAGTCCGCCAGGGAAGCGCACAGCAGCGTCTCCGGCGACCAGACGCCGCCCGGGCCATCGAACTCCGGCGGCGCCGCCGTCTCCAGGCTCGGCAGCTGCGGCGAGGCAAGGCTGACGAATCCCTGGCCTGCACCTGTGGCGGATGCGACGTAGGTATGCGGATACGGATGCATGTGGGCAGGGTAGGGGGACGGCACTCTTCGTGACACTGTGAGTAGTGCGTACCCGAAACGTGGGCTGACCCGCCGACGTCATTCAGCGTGATCGCGTTCCGCTTTGACAGTTGCCGGCCGGCGGCGCAGCAGCCCGGCATGCTGGGCGAGCTTCGGCAGCCGGGAGGCGAGCGGCGCCTCATCCTCCGGATACCAGGCGGC
>DASPOP010000263.1:0-4276 GCA_035625955.1 Steroidobacteraceae bacterium
AAGCTCTCGGTGAAGGTCCCGGCCGGCGTCGATAACGAGGATCGCGTGCGCCTCTCCGGCGAGGGCGAGGCCGGCCGCAACGGCGGGCCGCCCGGCGATCTGTACGTCGAGATCCACGTGCGCGAGCACCCGATCTTCGAGCGCGACGGCGAGCACCTCTCGTGCGAAGTGCCGGTGAGCTTTGCGACCGCAGCGCTCGGCGGCTCGGTCGGGGTGCCGACGCTCGATGGGGATGTGGTGCTGAAGATTCCCGCGGAGACGCAGTCGGGCCGGGTCTTTCGCCTGCGCGACAAGGGCGTCAAGCCGGTGCGCGGCGGCGCACGCGGCGATCTCTTCTGCCGGGTGATGGTGGAGACTCCGGTGCACCTCTCGGCGGAGCAGCGCGAGCTGATCCGCTCACTCGAGGAGTCACTCCAGGCGCACCCGGGAAAACATGCGCCGCGCGAGAAGGGCTTTCTCGAGGGCGTGAAGCGCTTCTTCGGATCCGAACGCGGCAAGAGTTGAGGGGGCGGACAGTATGACTTCCGATCCACACAAGGCGCCGCTCGCCCGCATCGTGGTGATCGGCGTCACCGGCCGCATGGGGCAGGCGTTGCTCAGAGCCGCCCCGGGCTTCCCGCAGCTGCTCATTACCGGTGCCGTCGCCTCGAGCGCGAGTCTCGCGCTCGGGCGCGACGCCGGCGAAGTCGCCGGCCTTGCGCCCACCAACCTCATCGTCACCAGCGATCTGACGCGTGTGCTCGCCGATGCGGACGTGGCGATCGACTTCAGCCACGCCGGCGCCACCGGCGCGAATGTCGCCGCCTGCCGCGCGGCGCGCAAGCCGCTGCTCATCGGCACCACCGGTCTCGACGCCGCGCTCGAGCCGCCGATCCACGCCGCGGCCGGCGAGATCGCCCTGATGGTGGCACCGAACACCAGCATCGCGGTCGCGCTGCTCACCGAGCTCGTGCGCCAGAGCGCGCGCACGCTCCCCGCCACGTTCGATATCGATGTGCTCGAGCTCCACCACCGCACGAAGCACGACGCCCCGTCGGGCACCGCGCTCGCGCTCGGACGGGCTGCCGCCGGTGCGCGGGGTCTGCCGCTGCCCTCCGGCATCACCACGCCTGCGCCCGGCACGGCCCCTCAGGGGCGCCCCGAGGGGCAGGTCGGGATTACCAGCGTGCGCGCGGGGGACATCGTCGGCGAGCACACCGTGCTCTTTTCCGGCCCCGGGGAGCAGCTCTCCCTGACCCATCGGGCGAGCGACCGGGAGATCTTCGCCCGCGGCGCGTTGACGGCAGCGCTCTGGCTCATGTCTCAGCCGCCGGGACGTTACGACATGCGGGATTTTATTGGTTATAAAACATCAACTTAGATTCTAATTTGCGACATGACTTGAGCTTTGCGGACGCGCCGCGGAAGGGAATTTTCCGTGGACACATCGCCCGCCTAGCCCGTAAAATTTCTGCCTAATCCGTGTACGGGTTAGTCCATGCAAGGCGGGAGGATGTTCGATGAGAACTCCTCCCGCTTTGTATATGTGCGTCAAGGGGAAGTGAACAAGGTGAGCATACCTGCGGTGCTCGCACTGGCCGACGGAACGATCTTCCGTGGACAGTCGATCGGAGCCAAAGGCAACACCACAGGCGAAGTCGTTTTCAATACCGCCCTCACGGGCTATCAGGAAATTCTCACCGACCCGTCCTACGCGCGACAGATCGTCACGCTGACCTGTCCCCACATCGGCAACACCGGCACGACGCCCGAGGATCTCGAGGCGCCGCAGATCTATGCCGCGGGTCTCATCATCCGCGATCTGCCGGGCGTGGCGAGCAACTGGCGCTCGAACGAATCGCTGCCGGAATTTCTCGAGCGCGGCCGCGTGGTCGCGATCGCCGGCCTCGATACCCGCAAGCTCACACGGCTGTTGCGCGAGAAGGGCGCGCAGGCCGGCTGCATCATGACCGGCGAGAAGGCCGACGAAGCGGCCGCCATCAAGCTGGCGCGCAAGTTCCCGGGCCTCAAGGGCATGGATCTCGCCAAGGTGGTGAGCACCAAGCGTGCCTTTCAGTGGAACGACGGCACCGTCTGGCCCGACCCGGCGCGTCCGCCGATCCGCTCGCAGCAGCGGCTGCACGTGGTCGCCTACGACTTCGGCATCAAGCGCAACATCCTGCGCCTGCTCGCCGACTTCGGCTGCCGCATCACGGTGGTGCCGGCGCAGACCAAAGCCGAGGAAGTGCAGGCGCTCGAGCCCGACGGCATCTTCCTCTCCAACGGACCCGGCGACCCCGAGCCCTGCAGCTACGCGATCACCGCGACGCGCAAGTTCCTCGAGGCCGACGTGCCGGTGTTCGGCATCTGCCTCGGGCACCAGATCCTCGGGCTCGCCGCCGGCGCGAAGACCGTGAAGATGAAGTTCGGCCATCACGGCGCGAATCATCCGGTGCAGGATCTCGAGTCGGGGCGCGTCTTCATCACCAGCCAGAATCACGGCTTCGCGGTCGATGAGGCGACTCTGCCCGCGACCGTGAAGGCGACCCATCGCTCGCTGTTCGACGGCTCGCTCCAGGGGCTCACGTTCAGCGACCGGCCGGCCTTCGGTTTCCAGGGGCACCCCGAGGCGAGCCCGGGACCGCACGACATGCGCGCGCTGTTCGAGCGCTTCAACCACCTCATGCTGCGGCGTCTGCAGGCGCAGCTGAAGCTCGCCGAGGACACCCTGCGCCGCCAGCAGGCGGGCGGCCGCTAGCTCCCGTGCCCAAGCGCACCGACATCGAGAGCATCCTGATCATCGGCGCCGGCCCGATCATCATCGGCCAGGCGTGCGAGTTCGACTATTCCGGCGCCCAGGCCTGCAAGGCGCTGCGCGAGGAGGGCTACCGGGTCATCCTGGTGAACTCCAACCCCGCGACCATCATGACCGACCCGGAGATGGCGGATGCCATCTACATCGAGCCGGTCAACGCGCGCACCGTGGCGCGCATCATCGAGAAGGAGCGGCCCGATGCGCTGCTGCCGACGATGGGCGGACAGACCGCGCTCAACACCGCGCTCGACCTGGTGCGCGAGGGGGTGCTGGAGAAGTACGAGGTCGAGCTGATCGCCGCCTCGCGCGCCGCCATCGACATGGCCGAGGACCGCGAGCTGTTTCGCAACGCGATGCGCGAGATCGGCCTCGAGACGCCGCGCTCGCAGATCGCCCGCAGCCTCGATGAGGCGCTCGCGATCGCCGGCGAGATCGGCTACCCGGTGGTGGTGCGGCCGTCGTTCACCCTCGGCGGCAGCGGCGGCGGCATCGGCTACAACCGCGAGGAGCTCGAGGACATCGTGGCGCGCGGGCTGGATGCCTCGCCGACCGGCGAGGTGCTGCTCGAGGAGTCGGTGATCGGCTGGAAAGAATTCGAGATGGAGGTGGTGCGCGACCACAAGGACAACTGCATCATCATCTGCTCGATCGAGAACCTCGATCCCATGGGCGTGCACACCGGCGACTCGATCACGGTCGCCCCGGCCCTGACGCTCACCGACAAGGAATACCAGCGCATGCGCGACGCCTCGATCGCGGTGCTGCGCAAGATCGGCGTCGACACCGGCGGCTCCAACGTCCAGTTCGCCGTCAGCCCCAGGGACGGCAGGCTGCTCATCATCGAGATGAATCCGCGCGTCTCGCGCTCCTCGGCGCTCGCCTCCAAGGCGACCGGCTTTCCGATCGCCAAGATCGCCGCCAAGCTCGCCGTCGGCTATACGCTCGATGAGCTGAAGAACGACATCACCGGCGGGGCGACTCCGGCCTCCTTCGAGCCGAGCATCGACTACGTGGTGGTGAAGATCCCGCGCTTTACCTTCGAGAAATTCCCCACGGTCAACGACCGCCTGACGACCCAGATGAAGTCTGTCGGCGAGGTGATGGCGATCGGCCGCACCTTCCAGGAGTCGCTGCAGAAGGCGCTGCGGGGACTGGAGACCGGGCTCGACGGACTCACGCCGCAGCTCGCCCTGCCGCTTACGGATGAGACTCAGGCGAAGCTCGCGCACGAGCTGCGCGCCCCCGGGGCGAACCGGCTGCTGTACGTCGCGGATGCCTTCCGCGCCGGCTGGTCGCTCGAGCGCGTCGCCGAGCTCACCTACATCGACCCGTGGTTCCTCGCGCAGGTCCAGGAGCTGGTGCGCGAGGAGGCGGAGGTGTCCGCCCACGGCCTCGGCGCCCTCACCGCCGAGCGGCTGCGCGCGCTCAAGCGGCGTGGTTTCTCCGACAGCCGCCTGGCGAAGCTCCTCGACATGCCGGAGA
>DASPOP010000264.1:0-5173 GCA_035625955.1 Steroidobacteraceae bacterium
CCTCCCCGAGACTCACCCGGCAAATCTCGGTGCCAGCCTCCCCTACCACGCGACGCAGGAGCTGCTCGCAGCCGCGGACGTGGTCCTCGCGGTGGGCACCGAGCTCGCCGAGACCGACATCTACACGACCATCCGCCTCACGTTTCCGGGCCGCGTGATCCGCATCGACATCGACGCGGCGCAGCTCGCCGATGAGTCCGCGCAGGAGGTCGCGATCCAGGCCGATTCGCGCGCGGCGCTCGAGCAGCTGGCGCCGGCGCTGCATCCGCGCCGCGGCTGGCGCACCGCGGCGGGCGATGCCGCGGGTAAGCGCCTCGCGGTCGAAGCGCAGATCGGCGCGCACTGGCGCCCGGCACTCGCTGCCGTGCGGGCGTTGCGCGCCGCCGTACCGCCCGAGGGAGTCGTATTCAGCGACATGACTCAGATCGCCTACACGGGCAACTACGCGTTCGCAACCGATCGACCCGGCTGTTGGTTTCACCCCGCAGGCTACGGCACGCTGGGCTTCGCGCTGCCGGCGGCGATCGGGGCAAGGATCGCACAGCCGCAGAGAGCCGTCGTCGCCCTGGCCGGCGACTTCGGCGTGCAGTTCACCCTGCAGGAGCTCACGACCGCGGTCGAGCTGCAATTGCCGTTGCCGATCGTGGTTTGGAACAACCAGGCGCTGGCGCAGATCCGCGACGACATGGTCGCCGCCGGCATCGAGCCGATCGGGGTGGCGGGCCGCAACCCGGACTTCGTCGGTCTGGCCGCCGCCTGCGGCGCGCAGGGTGTCAGAGTGCACGGACCCGACGCACTGGTTCAGGGTGTGCGCGCCGCGCTCGCGGCCCGGGGCCCGACGCTCCTCGAAGTGCGCGACACGGACTTCTGATGAGCGACGCGCCGTCCGGCGCCCGCGCTGCCGTGGCGCCCGCTCCAGGGCTGGCGAGCCTGTTCGCGACGCGCCGGCGCTCGCTGGTACAAGCCTGCTTCCTCACCATCTACCTCGTGTGGGGCGTCAGCTACGCGGTAGGCCGCATCATGGCGACCGAGCTGCCGCCCCTGCTCGCCGCCGGGGTGCGCTTCTGCTTTTCGGGAACGCTGCTGACGCTGCTCCTCTACGCCAGCGGCCTCACTCTGCCCACCCGCGCCCGCGACTGGCGCCTGGTGGTCGCCGCGGCGCTGCTCGGCATCGCGGTGAGCAACGGCCTCAACGTGCTCGCGCTGCAGCACGTGCAGTCGAGCCAGGTCGCCCTCATCAGCGCCAGCTCCGCCTTCTGGATTGCCTGGCTGGGCATGTACGGCCGGCACCCGACTCCGGTGAGCAAGCGCACCTGGATCGGCCTGTTCGTCGGCTTCGTGGGCGTCGCGATCCTGGTGTCGGCGCGCGGCGTCGGGCTGCACGCCCGCTTCGGCTGGCAGCTGGTGGTGCTCGGCAGCGCGCTCGCCTGGGCGCTCGCGACCGCGGCGATCCGCGAATCGCAGCCGGAGTGCGACCCGCTCGCCTTCACCGCGAGCTACCTGCTCGTGGGCGGCGTGACTCTCGTGTCCATGGGGCTCATCACCGGGGACGCCGGGCGCTGGACCTGGTCCCCCACAGGACTCGCGGCGATGGTGTTCCTCGCGATCTTCAGCTCGACGCTCGCCTTCCTCGCCTACACCTATCTCCTGCGCCATGAGCCGCCGGCGCGCATCGGCACCTATGCCTACGTCAACCCGCTGGTCGCGGTATTTGCCGGCTGGGTCCTGCTCGATGAGCGCCTCAACGCGCTGCAGTGGGCCGGCACCGCGGTCATCTTTGCGGGCGTGGTGCTGGTGCGGAACCTGCGGCTCTTCCCGCGCCTGCGGCCGCGGCGCGAGCTCACCTGAGGCGCTTCCAGTCCTTGAGGATCTCGCGCGCCGCGTTGTGGCCCGGGATGCCGGAGACTCCCCCGCCCGGATGCGTCGAGGAGCCGCACTGGTAGAGACCGGCGACCGGCGTCCGATAGTCGGCCCAATGCGGCACAGGGCGCTGCCAGAAGAGCTGATCTGCGCTCAGCTCGCCGTGAAAGATGTGCCCCTGCGGAAGGCCGACGATACGCTCGAGGTCGGTCGGTACCAGCAGCTCGAAATCGATCACCTGCTTCGAGAAGCCGGGCGCCATCTCATCGAGGACGGCGAACGCCGCGCGCGCCAGATTCGGCTTCTCCTCGGCCCAGTCGGCGCCGCCCCGCAGGGCGTAAGGCGCGTGCCCGCCGAACACGTTGATCACGTGTTTGCCGGGGGGCGCCAGCGAGCCGTCGACGATGGTCGGCACCACCGGCGTGAGGAACGGCTGGCGCGAGTACCAGCCGTACTTGGCATCGTCGTAGGCGCGCTCGAGGTAGTCGATCCCGGGCGCAAGGTGCACGTAGGTCGGATAGCTGAAGCCGGTGCGCTGCGGATCGAACGCCCGGTAGTGCGGCGGATTCTCCGCGGCGATGTTCATCTTGAAAGCCGTCGAGAAGGTGCGGAACGCATCGATCTCGGCGAGCAGCTCCGGCGGCAGGTGCTCGGGTCTCAGCAGCCTGCGGAACAGAGTCCTGGCATCGGCGTTCGAGACGACCAGCCGGGAATTGAATTCGCGCCCGTCGGCGGTAGCGACGCCGCGCACCCTGCCGTCCACGACCCGTACCTCCGCCACCGAGGCGTTGGTCAGGATCTCCATACCGAAGCGCTGCCCCGAGCGGGCAATGGCCTGGCTGATCGTGCCCATGCCCCCGCGGATGAAACCCCAGCCGCCGGCCCCGGCGTGCTCGCCCATCAGGTGGTGCAGGATGACGTAGGCGGTGCCGGGGGAACGCGGGCCGGCGAAGGTGCCGATGCAGGCGTAGTAGCCGAGCACCGCCTTGATGACGTCGCTCTCGAACCACACCGACAGGTAGTCATAGGCGCTCTGGGTCAGCAGGTCGATCAACCGGTACATGCGGTCGCCGATGGTCCGCTGCCGCCACAGCAGCGCGGCTGAGTCGCGGAAATTCTTCCAGCGGCGGCGGGTGGGATCGACCGGCGTCTCCAACAGCAGCCGCCGCATCAGCCCGGCGGCCTCGTCGAGATGGCGCGCGAACTGCGGGTAGACTGCGGCATCGCGCTGCGAGAAGCGCGCAAACTCAGCCTGCGTCTTCGCCAGGTCGTCGCTGAAGACGATGTACTGATCGCCCCCGAGCGGACAGAACAGGTCGTTGGCCGGCAGCACCTCGAGCCCGTGGCTGCGCAGATCGAGGTCGCCGATGACCCGCGGGTGCAGCAGGCTCATCACGTACGAGAAACGCGAGGCGCGAAAGCCCGGCGCGAATTCCTCGGTCACGGCCGCGCCGCCCACGAGCTCACGCCGCTCGAGCACCAGCGTCCTGAGGCCCGCCCTGGCCAGGTATGCCCCACAGACCAGCCCGTTGTGGCCGGAGCCGATCACGATCACGTCATAGTCGGTCGCCATGCGCCGGGGATTCTAACCGCCGCGCAGGAGTTACACTGGCTCCCGTGCGTACGGTCCTCGTATTCCTGCTGATCGCGTCCGGGATTGCCGCCCTGCTGCCGCCGCTCTTCACCCACGGCGCCTGCACAGCGGAATTCAATGCGGTCAGCGACCGGCTGGAAGCGGCGCGCCCCGCGCTGCTCACGCTGTCCAGGGCACGGGAGTTCCTGGCAGCGCACGGCATGGGCTACCAGACGCTCAGCGCGCAGCAGTGCGAAGCGGTGCACCCCCGTGAGGTCGAGATGTGCCCCTCGGGAGAGCTGCTGCTCGGGGCGGTGCCGGTCACCAACCGGGTGTGCCGCTACTACCGTGACGACAGCGTGCGCTTCCAGCTGGCCTTCAACCAGAACAACCAGCTGATCCACATTCAGACCGACATGCACCCGTACCGGATGCTGAGATTCCCCCTGACGGATTTCGAGATCGACGTGGCGAAGTAAGCCAGGCGCTCCGGCGGCGCCGCTCCGGGGCCCGGGCCGCTACGGTGCCGGCGGCTTCCTCGCCGGCAGGTACTTCTTCTCGATGGAAGCCACCACCACGAAGTTGGGGTCCACCATTTCGTTGAGGTGGACGGTCGCGACCTGCGAGAGGAGCTCGTAGGCATCGAGCTCCGAGAGGCCGTAGTCGTGGTGGATCCATTTCACCAGCTCGGTGAAGGCGATGCGCGTGGCGTCATCCAGCGGCCGATAGGCGCCGACCGTCATGATCGCCTCGCTGCTCTCGAACCGCGGCCAGCCGATCTTCTGGTGCTTGATCACGCTCACCTGCACGCGGGCGCGCATCGGCACCTCGATCGCCGTCCCGGCGATCTCGGCATCGCCCATGGCGGCGTGCCCGTCCCCCATATAAAGGAGAGCCCCGGGAGCATTGACCGGGAAATACACGGTATTGCCCGCGGATGCCTGGGGAGAATCCATGTTGCCGCCGAATTCCGCCGGGACCACCGACGAGCGCGACTCCCCGTCCGCCGGCGCCACGCCGATGCAGCCGAAGAACGGGTGCAGCGGAATGCGCGTGGTGAAAGGCGAGTCGTGCGCGTGGAACGTGGCGGTGTTCGAGGCGTGATCGATGTCGTACAGCCAGATCCGCTCGGGCAGATCCGCATTCAGCACCGGGGTGTACTTGCTCGAGCTGATGCCGCCGAAGCCGCCGACCATCGCACCGACGCCCTGGTTGCCGTCCACCTGCAGATCGAGAATCCTGACAGCGAGCGTGTCGCCGGGCTCGGCGCCTTCGATGTAGAACGGCCCGGTGAGCGGATTGTCGCCGTGCACCATGCTGAGCGTGTCGCTCGGCTTCTGGATCGCGTTGCCGAAGCAATCGAGCGTGTTGGTTTCGAGGATGTCGCCGGGCTTGAGGCGCGCCACGGGAGAGGCCGGGCCGAACAGGTACTTCACCGTCTCGATGCTGGCGTGATAGTGGACGACCGCCGGCTGCTGCGCGAGGCCGGCCGCAGCGATTGAGCACAGCGGAATCCATGACAACGGGTGCGTGATTTTCATGGTGCGTGTCCCCCGGGTGAGCCCGGGCGCTAACTTACTACCAACACTCACCCGGTGCGCATCCGCTCAGGCGCTGCGCGCCGACGGCCGCCCCGTGGCCGTGCTGCGTACCGTCGCTTCCGCCAGATAGTCGCCGTCGTCCCCCGGTGCGCCGCGCGCGCGGCGCTCGGACACGACGGTCTCGAGGCGCGGCTCGGCC
>DASPOP010000265.1:0-7926 GCA_035625955.1 Steroidobacteraceae bacterium
CCTTCCTTGCCGATCTTCCACTCGAGCTCGAGCTCGAAATCCCCGAACTTCTCGTTGGTCACGAGATCATCGACCGGCCCGTCCTTGTGGAGCACCCGGCCATCGACGTGCCAGCCCGACGGCAGGCCGGGGTCCTTCCAGCCTCTCCAGGCCGAAGCACTGTGTTCCTCGAGCAGCGCCCGCCAGCCCGCAGCGGTTGCGCCCTGCTCCGCACCGGGAGCGACGCCGGCCGCCAGGGACAGCGCCAGCATCGCGGCGCACAGCTCAGGTTTAATCATGGATCGCTCCTCCTGCGGCCTCGCCGTCACGTCAGGTTCAATTTCTTCAGCAGCTCGGGCGGCGCGCCTTCGAAGCTCGTGAGCGGCACGTTGCCGATGTAGCCGAGGTCTGTGCGTCCCGCGGGACTCGAGTAGAAGGCGGCGGCGGTCAGGTCGCGATAGAGCGCGAAAAAGCGCGCCGCCTCGCGCAGCTCTGCCGCCGCGCGGGTGGCATCACAGATCGCGTCGCAAACGGCCGTCTGCGCAGCGCTGTCGAGCTCCGCGAACCCCTTGCCTCCACGCCGTGCGCCCTCGGTGTCCAGCCAGGCAAATCCGTCCAGCACGACGGGCCGGTCGCGCTGCTGCACAGGATACGGCGCGCTCACCCACTCGTCGATGAAGTCGACCACGCCGACTGCGGAAGCGCTCGGGGAGCGCTCGTCCGCTGGAATGATGAGATCCGACAGCACCGCCGCGAGCCGCCGCTGCGCCGCACTCAGCGTCAGCGGCCAGAATTCGCCCCGCTTGTGAGGCGCGACGAGGTCGGGATCGGTGCCGTAGCCAGGCGCGGCCGGCGGGCGCAGGAGCGCGGTGCCGTGACCGGCCTGTGCGCCCGCCGAGCGCCAGGCGGGCCAGGAGGCACTCGCGGCCAGCATCCACTTGATGGTCGTGCGGCGGTCCATCACAGCTCCTTGCGCCGCAGCGACGCGAGAATGTGATCCGCCGCGCGCCAGGCGACCGCCATGATCGTGAGCGTCGGATTCTTGTCGGCATTGGAGGGAAACACCGCGCCGTCGGTGACGAAGAGGTTGGGCACGTCCCAGGTCTGACACCACTGGTTGGTGACCGAGACCTTCGGGTCCGCTCCCATGATCGCGCCTCCCACCTCGTGGATGATGAGCCCGCCGGGCAGAATCGCCTTGGCGCCGTCGGTCTCGATCCTGTGCGGCTTGCCGCCCATCGCCTCGATGATGTCGCCGAAGGTGCGCTGCATGTGCGCGGCCTGGCGCCGCTCGTGCTCGGACCACTGCCAATGGAAGCGCAGCACCGGAATCCCGAAGCGGTCCTTGACGCCGCCCGGGTCGATCTCGCAGTACGAGTTCTCGTTAGGGATCATCTCGCCGCGGCCGCTGAAATACACCATCGAGCCGTAGTAGCGGCGCACGTCCTGCTTGAACTTCGCGCCATAGCTGCCGCCGGTCAGCCATTCGAGGCCGCCGCCCGTGCCGGGTCCGGGCATGCGCTTGCCGCCGCTGAACTCGACGTGGTAGCCGCGCGCGAAGCCGAGCTTGCCGGCGAGTTGCTGCTGGTAGAGCCACCAGGGCATGTAGTACGCATGACCGTCCGCACCGTCCTCGTTGAGCGGCGGCAGCCCCTCGAGCCGCGGCACCTGCCCCGACACGTCGCTCCCGACCGTGTCCATGATGTAGCGTCCGACCTTGCCGCTCGAGTTCGCGAGCCCGTCCGGGAAGTGGGCGCTCCTGGAGTTGAGGAGAATGCGCGCCGACTCGCAGGCGCTCGCGGCGAGCACGACGACACGCGCGTTCGCGTGCTCGTGCCTGCCGGTGGTGCGGTCGACGAAGCTGACGCCGCTCGCCTTGCCATCGGACCTAAGCGTGACCTCGTACACCATGGCATCGGTCGTGATGTCGAGCTTGCCGGTAGCGAGCGCCGGGGGCAGATGCACGGTCGTCGACTGATAGTTGGCGCGGATCGAGCAGCCGCGCCCGCAGGGTGTCGCCCACAGGCACGGAGCGCGGCTTTGCATATCCGCGGCGAGAATCTCCTGCGCCCTGGCGTTGCCCGGATGGACGCGCTGGGGATTGCTCCTGTGATCGAGCGCGCGGGTGAGTACCGCGCGGTGACCGGGAATGACCGGGATGCCGAGGCCACGGGCAGCGCGTGCTATCAGGTAATCGCTGACGATCGGTTTCGGCGGTGGCAGGAGGCACCCGGGCGGGGAGTTCGGCGTGTTCTCGAGTCCCTCGTTGCTGCCGTACACGCCGATCAGCAGCTCGACTTTGTCGTAGTAAGGCGCAAGGTCCTCATAGGCGATCGGCCAGTCGAAGCCGAGTCCGTCGCGGCGCTTCGGCTTGAAATCGTACGGGCCGTTGCGCAGCGAGATGCGTCCCCAGTGATTGGTGCGCCCGCCGAGCATGCGTGCCCGCCACCAGTCGAAGCGGCCGCCGTGTTCCTCGGTGGTGCGCACGTACGGCTCGCCCGGCACCTGCCAGCCGCCGTCCACGGTCGCATCGTGGAAGCCGAAGGGCTTCTGCGGCGTACCGACTCCTCCCAATGGGGCGACGTCGGGCGTCTGGAACATCGGTGTTTCGGTCTCGGGCCTGTAACGGCGCCCGGCCTCGAGCATCAGAACCCGTGCCCCTTCCATGCACAGGGTATAGGCGGTTTGCCCGCCGGCGGCACCCGAGCCGACGACGATCACATCGTAGGTGCGCTGCTGGGATTCTGGGGTTACGAACGGCATGGCCCGGGTGACATGGCTTATGAACGATAAGGCTCGCGTCCGGTACCCTGTACGGCGATGCCCTGCGCGGCGAGCACTTCGTGCTGCAGGGCGTACATGGCGGCCGCAGCCGCGTCGATCGCCCGCGTGAAGGCGAGCGAGCCGGCCAGGATCGGCTTCAGGCGCTCCTTGTCCTGGATCCGCGCCGGCGGGTATTCGTGCTCCACGACGAGATAGGTTTTCTCCGGGTCGATGGCGAGCAGCTCGCGCGCGGCGAGCTGGTGATCGAGCCAGTCCACCGAGCGATTCTGCAGATAGGCGAGCGGATCGTGACGCGCGGTCCCGGGGAGCTCGTGCTCGCTGAAGACCGTCTGCTTCTTCCAGGCGTTGAGCTGCTCGGCCGGATCGCGGCTCGGCTCGGCGCCGTGCCAGTCGCCGCGCTGCATGGTCTGCCCGCCGTAGCCCCAGGCCGCGATACCCCGGGACTCGATCACCTGTCCTTTGACGTGAAAACCGCCGATCAGGAAATTGTAGCCGCTGTCTTTCAGGAACTGGAACACCGAGCGCGAGTCCTGACCCATGAGAACGGCGTGCGACGGATCGTAGTGGATGCGGAACTGAGCGCCGACCCCGTGGCGCTCGCAGATGCGGTGCAGGGCGATCCAGGGCCCCGGCGCGTAGGCGATGTTGTTGTGCCAGCTGTCGCTCACGTTCCAGCCCGGCATCGGGCACTGCTCGACGCGGAAGGTGAGGCCGCGGGCCTTGGCCTCCCTGAGCAGCGGCACGAACACCGCCTCGAACATGACGAGATTCCCGTCCATGCTGAGGTGCGGATTGCGCCCGACGAAGCCCGTGACCGCATCGGCCCCGAGCAGCACCGCCGCGTCGAAGACCTTGAGCATCATCTGATGCTTCCTGCTGCGCACGGCTTCGTCGGCGGCCAGCATGTTGTCGAAATAGGCGAGATCCGAGAGTCCCACCCTGGTCGCCTGCATCGCGCGCCGCACGCGCGCGGCACGCCCGGCGTCGAAGGGCGCGCGCAGGTCGAGCGTGTTGGCCACGGGATCGAGCATCGCCGCGGCCGGGACGTCGCTTTCGCTCGGGTGCAGCGCCGCCGACAGCTCGATGTTCGGCGCACCGATCTCGGCGGCGAACGCGAGCCATTCCTCGATGGCGAGATCCGGGTCGGGGTCGCGCCGGGCGCGCGGTGTCAGCTCCTGCAGCGCTGCGGTGAGGATGCTCAAGCGCATCGGGCGCGGCCTGAACTCACCTCGGGGCATACGCCACCTTCTCGTTGCGAAAGCTCGCCGCGAACAGCACGAACACCGCGCCGGCGAACGCAGCCGGATAGAGCCAGATGGACTTCCAGTCGTGCAGCCCATGAGCCGCGTACAGGTCGTCGATGAGGCCGGCGGCCCAGAATCCCACCAACATGCCGAGGCCATAGGTCGCAAGCGTGATCAGCCCCTGGGCGGCGGCCTTGTGCGCGGCGCCGGCCTTCGAGTCGGTGTAGATCTGGCCGGAGACGAAGAAGAAGTCGTAGCAGACGCCATGGAGAGCGATGCCGATGATCAGCATGAAGGCGAGGCTCCCGGCATTGCCAAAGGCAAAGAGCACGTAGCGGGCCGCCCAGGCCAGCATGCCGATGAGGAGCGTCGCCTTCATGCCGAAAGTCCGCAGGAACAGCGGCAGTGCCAGCATGAACAGCACCTCCGACATCTGCCCGATGGTCTGCTTGCCGGTGGCGTTGGCGACCTGAATCTCGGTGAGGAACTGGTTGGCGTTCTGATAGTAGAAGGCGAGCGGAATGCAGATCAGCACGGAGGCCACGAAGAACACCGCGAAGTTGCGCTCCTTGAGGAGCACCAGGGCATCGAAGCCGAGCGCCCGTCCCAGGCCGCCGCCCTCCCCCGCCGCGGGCCGCGGCGGCGTGCGCGGCAGCGTGAACGCGTAAGCACCCAGCGCGAAGGATGCGATCGAGCACATGAGGAAAGTCTCGCGCAGCAGGCCCCGGGCGATGCCGGCGTGCGAGTCCCAGGCGAACAGGTAGCTGATCGTGAGGCCCGCGGCGATCCAGCCGATTGTGCCCCACACCCGCAGTCCGGGGAAATGCCGCGAGGGGTCGTCCATCTGGCGGAACGCGATCGCGTTCACCAGCGCGAGCGTCGGCATGTAGAGAATCATGTAGGCGAGCAGCAGCGGATAGAAGGCGGCGAAGTCGCGCGTGCTGTAAAGCACGTACATCAGGACTCCACCGGCGATGTGGACGATGCCGAGCAGCCGTTCGGCGTTGAAGTAGCGGTCGGCGATGAGCCCGACGATGAACGGCGCGATGATCGCGCCCCAGGCCTGCGTGCCGTAGGCGAGTCCGGTCTGCGCGCCGCTGGCGTGCAGGTTCGCGGCGAGATAGCTCCCCATCGTGACGAACCAGCCGCCCCAGATGAAGAACTCGAGAAACATCATGATGCTCAGACGCAGCCTCATCAGCCTGTTCATCGTTGTTGTTCTCCGCTGAGCCTACAGGGGCATCCACGCCGATCCGGCACGCGAGCTTGCGACCGCCTGGGCGATGAAGCGCAGGCCACGCAGGCCGTCCTCCACGCCCGGGTAATCGCGCAGCGGCGCCTGGCCCTTAGCCGCGCGGCGCACATCCTCGATGAAGCTGCGGTAAATGTTGGCGAACGCCTCGAGATATCCTTCAGGGTGCCCGGGCGGGGTACGGGCCGCCGCCTGCGCGGGCGCGCTCATGTACCCGTGCCCGGTCCGGCGCAGCTCCCAGGGCTTGGCGGCGGGCTTGAAGATGAGCGTGTTGGGCTCCTGCTGATGCCACTCGAGCCCGGCGCGGCTCCCGTAGATGCGCAGCGAGAGCCGGTTCTCCTCCCCGCAGGCGATCTGCGAGCACACCAGGGTCCCCTTGGCTCCGCCTTCGAGCCGCACGAGCATGTTGGCGTCGTCATCGAGCCGCCGGCCCGCGACAAAGGCAGTGAGGTCGGCGCACACCGCCTCGATGCGCTCGCCGGTCACGAACTCGAGCAGGTTCGCCGCGTGCGTGCCGATGTCGCCGACGGCGCCGCCGATGCCGGCGCGCGCCGGATCGGTGCGCCACTCGGCCTGGCGGTGCCCGCCGCGCTCGATCGGCTCCATCAGCCAGTCCTGGGTGTACTCGACCAGCACCTTGCGGATCTCACCGAGCTGCCCGCCGCGCACCAGTGCGCGCGCCTCGCGCACCGCCGGGTAGCCGGTGTAGGTGTGGGTGAGCGCGAACAGCGTCGTGCCCGCCTCGACGAGGTGCACCAGCTCCTCGCCCTCGGCCACCGTGAGCGCCAGCGGCTTGTCGCAGATCACGTGGATGTCGGCCGCGAGAAAGGCCCGCGCCACCGGGTAATGCAGGTGATTGGGCGTCGCAATGATGACGAAGTCGATGCCGTTGGCGTCGGCCGATTCGGCCCGCGCCATCTCCTCGTATGAGGCGTAGGCGCGCTCGAGAAACCACGCCGCGGCACTCGCCCGTGCTACCTCCGGATGCGCGGACATGGCGCCGGCGACGACCTGCGCCTGGCCGTCGAGCTCGGCGGCCAGACGGTGCACCGCACCGATGAAGGCGCCTTGCCCGCCGCCCACGATGCCGGCCCGCAGGCGGCGCTCAGGAGGGGCGGACGTGGCGGTCGGACACATCGCGCCCAATGCTAGCGCATTTCGCCCCCCGTGCCCGCAGGGCGCCGCCGCGGCTAGACGTTCGAGTCGGGGAAGGACGCCTTGCGGCGGGCGATATAGTCGAGCAGCGCCTCGTCCACGGCAGGATCGAGCGGCGGCGCCTCATAGTCCGCGAGCTGCTTCTTCCACAGAGCGTTGGCGCGCTGGATCATGTCCTTGGCGCCTTCCGCCTCCCACTGCTCGACGCTGTTGTTGTCGGCGAGCGGCGAGCGATAGAACGCCGTCTGAAAGTTCGCCTGCGTATGGGCGCAGCCGAGGAAATGCTTGCCCGGCCCCACCTCGCGGATCGCATCGAGCGCCTGGCCGTTCTCGGAGAGATCCACCCCGGCGAGCAGCGTATGCATCATCCCGGCCTGGTCGACGTCCATGACGAATTTCTCGTAGCCCATGGAGAGCCCGCCCTCGAGCCAGCCGGCGGTGTGCAGCACGAAATTGACGCCGCCGAGGCAGGTCGGAATCAGCGTGTTGGCGGACTCGTAGGCCGCCTGCGCATCCGGAATCTTGGCGGCACAGAGCGCGCCGCCCGAGCGGAACGGCACGCCGAGACGCCGTGCGAGAGCTGCCATCACGTACAGCACCAGCGCGGGCTCCGGCGTGCCGAAGGTCGGGGCGCCCGACTGCATCGAGAGCGAGGAGGCGAAGCTGCCGAGGATCACCGGTGCGCCGGGGTTGACCAGCTGCGCGGTCGCCATGCCGGCGAGGGCTTCGGCCAGCGTCTGCGCCGCGGTGCCCGCGACCGTCACCGGCGACATGGCGCCGGCGAGGATGAACGGCGTGACGACCGTGGCCTGGTTGGCGCGCGCATAGGTCTTGAGCGCGCCGAGCATGGTGGCATCCCAGGTGAGGGGCGAGTTGGCGTTGATGAGACTGGTGATGCAGGTGCGCGGCTTGCCGGTCTCCGCATCGGTGAAGCCGTCGCCGAAGAGGATCTTCGTCATCTCGACCGTGTCGCGCGCCCGCTCGGGATGAGTGACCGAGCCCATGTACGGCTTGTCGCTGTACTTCATGTGGCTGTACACCATGTCGAAGTGCCGCTTGTTGACCGGCAGATCGACGGGCTCGCAGATAGTGCCGCCGGAGTGATGCAGCGAGTTCGCGAGGTATGCGAGCTTGACGAAGTTGCGAAAGTCCTCGATGCGCGCGTAGCGCCGGCCCTCGTCCAGGTTGCGCACGAACGGCGACCCATAGGCCGGCGCGAACACGGTGCGGTTGCCGCCGATCACTATATTGCGCGCCGGGTTACGCGCGTACTGGGTGAATTCGCGCGGCGCCGAGCGGCGCACCAGCTCGCGGCACATGCCGCGCGGGAAGCGCACGCGCTCGCCCTGCACGTCCGCGCCCGCGTCCTTCCAGATCTGGAGCGCTTCCGGATCGTCGCGGAAGTCGATGCCGATCTCCTGGAGAATGGTGTCGGCGTTGCGCTCGAGGAGTTCGAGGCCCTCGGCGGAGAGCACTTCGTAATAGGGAATGTTGCGCGTGATGTAAGGGACG